>JAKFDG010000202.1:0-17953 GCA_036677285.1 Pseudoxanthomonas sp. | reverse complement strand
CATGCTTCTTGTCGAGAGCGCCGGACAAAGGCGAATCCTTCTGCGCCAACGCATTTTCAAGTCGCGCGGTCACCTCTCCCAGCGAACCGACGATCGCCATCATCACCCGGTTGGAGGTGATCACAATGGCATCGCTGTCGTGACCCAGGGCGTGCACGGGCGACAGCAACCGGTATTCGTCCAGCAGCGGTTCGCTGTATTGCCGGTAGGTCTGGGCGAAATCCTGCGGGCGCTCCGCGCGCAGTTGTTCCATCAGATGTGGATACCGTTGACGGCTGACACGGCAGGTGAGGGCGTCGACCAGCGTGTCGGCGCCTTCAGTGGTTACAGGCGTGGTTGCGCGGGCAGTCGTGGAGTTGCCCGCCGCCTGGGCCAGGGCCAGCGCCGAGACGGCATACAGCGCCGTGCCGAAGCAGAGTTTATTCCAGCTGCGATTTTGCATAAGCGGCGTCCAGCGCTTCCATCGCATCCTTGGGCTTGAGCTTGCCGGCTTTTTCGAAGGCGCCCGCTGCGTCGTCCTCTTTCTTGTCGCCGTACAGCAGCAACAACAGGTTGCCGTGTTCGATGTGGGCGATGGGTGAATCCGGGGTCAGCTTCAACGCGGTCTTGATATGCGATTCGGCCTCGCTGGTCTTGGCGCCATAGGTCAGGCCGCCGATCATCGCCCCGATCTTGCCGATGATCTCCGCGTGGTACAGCGCCAGCGCGGTATGTGCCTCGGCGTGCTTGGGAGCGAGTTCCAGGGTGTTGTCGAGCGATTCGCGCACCTTGCCGGCGATTCCCTGCTTGAGCGCCTTGGCGATGCTCAGGCCCTGGCTGTAGCGGCCCAGCGCGAAGGCATGGCGGTAATGGCTGTTGGCTTCATCGGGCAGCGCCTTGACTGCAGCTTCGGCCAGCTTGGCGGCTTGTTCGAAACGCTTCAGTTTCTCGGCGTCGTCGTCGACCAGGTAGGTGGCGTGGATGCCGAGTGCCTTGACCGCTACCGATGCGCCCAACGGACCGAGCGCTTCGCCGGCTTCGAACGCGGCCTGGAAGTCGCCACGGTGGAATGCGCGCCATGCGTCCTGCAACTTGGCGGACAGGCTGGCGGCATCCAGTCCCTTGGCCGGCTTGCCGGCGGCATCCAGCAGCGCTTGCGCGCGCTTGGCGTCCGGGTAGGGCTCGGTGTCGCCGGCATGCAGCGATGGCCATGCCTTCTTCAATGCATCGCCCGCATACGCGAAGGCCTTGGCGTCGTGCGGAAACGCGGCCCACTTGGATGACTTTCCCGCCATGTCGAACTCCCTCCCGAGGAATATCGGGAGCATGGCGTCGCGGGCTGCGGCTGGCAAGCCCCGCGCGCCCGACCAAACATGCGCAATGAGCGCGGCCAATAGTGTGTTTGCTCCATGGTCGCTGGGCAGTATCCCTTGCCAGAAACCGGCCATCGGGGCCGGTAATTCGGAGCCCCCATGGCTGCTAAGAAAAAAACCACCGCGAAGACGCAGGAAACCACGTTGCGCCACCTCTGGCTCGCCGGCCTGGGCCTGGCTGCAATCGCCCGTCGCGAAACCTTGAATGCGGCCAATGACGCCGTCGCCAAGGTCGAATCGTTCAAGAAGCAGGCCGAAAAGCTGGCCAACGAGACCCAGGCCAACGTCCGCGGCAGTATCGCGAGCGTGCGCGAGCAGGGCGAAGTTACGGTCGGTCAGTTCGAAGCCAAGGTCGGCCAGTTCAGCGCGGAAGTCGAAGCCCGTCTGGCGCCGGTGCTGGTGAAGCTGGGCCTGAAGCCGGACGCCGGCAAGGCCAAGCGCACCCGCAAGACCGTCAAGAAGGCCGTCGCCAAGCGCACCCCCGCGCGCAAGCCGGCTACGAAGCGCTCGGTACGCAAGACCCGCGCCTGAGTCCGCATCGGATTCGTGCGAGAAAACGCCCCGCGATGCGGGGCGTTTTCGTTCCTGCTTCAACCCAGCGGAAGCGTGACCACGAACCGGCTGCCGAGCCCGCTGCCTGCGCTGGCGGCGGTGACGGTGCCGCCATGGGCCTCGACGAGTTCGCGCACCACGGTGAGCCCGATGCCCAGGCCAACCCCGTTGAAGCCAATGGCGTGAGGGTCCTGCACGAACGGCTCGAAGATATTCGGCAAGGTATCGGCGGTGATCCCTATCCCGTTGTCGGACAGGGTCACCTCGATGGCATCTTCAACCACTACGACCGAGAGCTCGATCTGGCCGCCATTCGGCGTGTACTTGGACGCATTGTCGAGCAGGTTCCTGAGAATTTGAGCAAGCCGGACAGGATCTCCGTGCAGTTCCAGCGCGCGCGATGGAACCTGGACGCCCAGGTGCTGCTGTCTCGCGTCCATCGCCGGCCGGCAGGCATCGACCGCCTCGTAGAGGAGGCCGGCCATGTCGACAAGCTGGCGTTCGAGGCTCAGCTTGCCGGTGCTGGCGCGGGTTACATCCAGCAGATCGGACACCAGGCGCGACATGTGCTCCACCTCCTGCTCGATGATGGCCTGGTAGCGGGGTATTTCCTCTGCCCCGACCATGCCCATCATTTCCGCTGCGATGCGGATCGGCGTCAACGGATTGCGAAGTTCGTGGGCCACCAGGGCCAGGGATTCCTTCTGCCGCCGCTGCGCCTGCTCCGCGGCGGACTGCAGTTCTTGCGCGCCGAGCGCGGCCAGCACCAGTTGCCCGTTGGCTTCCCTCAACTCCGAGCCTGCGCGCGCATGCTCGACCAGTGCCAACTCGTAGTGGGTCAAGGGTCGCTGCAGCGACTCAAGTGCCGACGATTCCAGGTTGCGCTCGTGCGGAGGCTCCTTGCCATGGAAAACGAAGCCGCCGAGTCCATGTTCCTTGGCGAGGTACATGGCGGAATCGGCGTGATGGATGAGGGTATCCATATCCTCGCCGTCGTCGGGGTAGAGGCTGATGCCGATGCTCGCGGCGAGACGAAGCGTTTGCTCGCCCGTGCGGTAGGGTGCGGAGAGCGCCGCGATCATCTTGTGGGCGACAAGGGCGACATCGGATAACTCGGTTATCTCGGTGAGCAGGACCAGGAATTCGTCGCCACCGTAGCGGCTCACCGAGTCCGCGTCGCGGATCGAGGAGGCCAGCCGTTGCGCCGCCACCTTGAGCAGCTCATCGCCGACTGTATGGCCGAGCGTGTCGTTGATCTGCTTGAAATTATCCAGGTCCAGGAACATCACGGCCATGCGCGTGCCATCGCGCCGGGCCCTCGCGATGGCTTGTGAGGAGCGGTCGAGCAGCAACATGCGGTTCGGCAATCCGGTCAGCGGATCGAGTGCCGCCGACTTTGTCGCCTCCTCCAGTGCCTGGCCACAGGCATCGGCATCGGATTGGGCGCGCAGCGTCGTGAGCAGCAGTTGCTCGTTGGCCTCGGCGAGCTGTGACGCGACGCCGTCGTCCATGCGCGCTTCCACTTCCACCACTTCCTGCTGCAATCGCGTCAGGTCCGCACGCACCTCCTCGGATTGCTCTTGCAGCCGGGTGAGCTCGCGCGTGGCCTTCGCCACGGCGCTTCCGTTCCGGGGAGGGGTTTTTCTGACGACCACGGCTCAATCCACCGCATCGGTGGTGGGGACGGACGGAGCGGAGGAGCGCTTTATCGTCGGCCTGCCACCGAGCAGCCCTTCCTGGTCGACGAGCATTCCGCCTATCTGGATACCCTTGTTGTCGATGGTGTACTCGCACAACTCGTTCGAATGGAGGCTGGCCCGCACCTTGACCACCGCCAGCATGCGCAACAGGCGGCTGTCGACCTCGATGTAGCGCTGGACGATGATCGCGTCGGTCATGAAGGCGGTGCCGTAGGGGCTGAATCGCAGGTCGGTATAGCGGTCCTCGAGTTCCGAGGTCATCAGCACGGTGACGCCTGTCCCGGCCAGGGCGGCGACCAGTCGCGCCAGGTTCTCGCGAAAGTCTTCGCGGAAGGTCGGTGCCAGGGAGAGCTCGAAACCCGAGAGCGAATCGATGACGACGCGGGTGGCCTTGAGTCGGTGAATTTCGCCCAGGAGCAGTTGCACGACCTCGTCGATGGAGAGATCGGGTGCACGGCTGTCGACCAGGCCGACGCGGCCGCTTTCGATCAGGTCGGCGACCACGGGATTGCGCGATCGGTTGGGATGCTGCTCGAAAGCCGCGATGACGCCCGTCTCGCCGCGGCGCGCGCCCTCCGCCAGGAAGGCGGAGGCCAGGATGCTCTTGCCCGATCCCGAAGGGCCGGCGACCAGCAGCGAATATCCGCGCGGCAAGCCGCCGCCCATCATTTCGTCCAGGCCCGGTATGCCCATCAGTGCACGGGAAGCGGATGGTGCCGTCGCCATCTCGGCGTTCGCCGCAGACGCAACACTCGCGGGCGCGAAGACCTTGATGCCGGCGGCACTGATGCGGAAGGTGTGCAGTCCCGGCAGCGACGGCTGGCCGCGCATCTTCATGACCTCCATCTTGCGGACCATGGAATTGCGTTCCACGCTTTGGCGCATGCACAGCATCCCGTCGGCCACCGTGAACACCGGGTTGGCGTCGGTGCTGGCGTATTCGCCGATCAGGAAGGTCGTGGCCTGCCAACTGGTCATCAGCATGCCGAGTTGCTGCACGAACTGTTGCAGGTCGTTGTGCGGGTAGCTCTCGCTGAGGTTCGATAGCGCCATGGAACGGAAGGAGTCCACGAACACGAGCGAGGGATGGTGCGCCTCCACCTCGGCGACGATACGGCGCAGCACGCGGTCGAGGTCGCCGGTCAGGGCATCTTCGGACAGGTTGACGAAGTGGACCGAGTGGTTGATCGCCTCGCTGTCGAAGAACTCGAACTGCTGCTGGTAGCGCAGCATCTTCAGCGGCGGCTCTCCCAGCACGGTGAAATAGAGCGCGGGGCGCTGTGGCGTAGCCAGCGCGAACATCATCTGGTGCGCCAGCGTGGTCTTGCCGCAGCCGGGGGCGCCCGCGATGAGATTGAACGAGAACTCCGGCAATCCACCGCCGAGTATCTCGTCCAGGCCCGGCACGCCGGTCGACAAACGGTTGATGGTTACGGTACTGGTCATGACTTAGGTGTCCTGCGCGGGCGGGCCGCTTAGAAGGTGTTCCCACACGGAACGAAGCAAACGCTCGGTAAGGGCGGGTCCGACCAGGCTGGCCAGCAATTCGTGGAATGTCTGCAGCAATGCACCGCCAGCGGCAGCGGCGTTGTCGCTGTCCTGCTGGGCGAATGCGGATTTCAGTTCCGGAAGATCCATGGGCGCGTGCGCGCCCTGGAACGTGTCCGCCAGCCATGGGTAGGCGGGAGTGGCGAGATAGAGGCTGCGCTTGTAGAGTGCGGCTACGCCCTGATGCCCGAGGATGGGAGATAGGGCGGCGTCGATTTCCTGCCATGCGGAAACGATCGCATCGGCGATCTGCGGGGCATTCGCGCCTTCCGCGGCCCGGCGCGCCAGGGTGGCTGCTATATGACTGTTCTCTTGAGCTTCCACAGGATCAGCCACTTACCGCTGGTATCGACTCGCTCACACTACTCCTACGCGGCGAAGCGTGCCGTGATCGTGTACCGGGAGGGCCCTTGAACCACCGCCAAGGCCCTGGGCGTCCCTGTCAGTGGAATGCGCGTGGACTCGGCGCCAGATGATCTGCGCCTTGATCCTCTGTGCAGGGCAAACCGGATGTCCTGCGCGCCGCGTGCCAGCAAATTTGACTTGCTTCGGACAGTTCGGCGAGGCTAGTCTCGGGACTGGAGCGACAAGGGGGAACTAAGGATGGCTATTCGTGTATTTCTGATCGACGATCATGCGCTGGTGCGTGCCGGCATGAAGATGATCCTGGCCGGCGAGATCGATATCGAGGTCGTCGGCGACGCCGACAATGGCGAGGACGCACTGCCGCTGGTGCGCAAGCTCAAACCCGATGTCGTGCTTTGCGACCTGCACCTGCCGGGCCTGAGCGGCCTGGAAATCACCGAACGCATCACCGGCAGCGAGCTCAAGGCTCGCGTGATCATCGTGTCGGTGCTGGAGGACGGGCCCTTGCCCAAGCGCCTGCTCGAAGCGGGCGCGTCCGGGTACATCGGCAAGGCCGGTGACGCGAAGGAATTGCTGCGCGCAGTGCGCGAAGTGGCGCGCGGCAAGCGCTACCTGGGCAGCAACGTCGCCCAGAACATGGCGCTGTCGAACGTGGGTGGCGGAGATGGATCGCCCTTCGACGACCTTTCGCCGCGCGAACTGGAGGTGGCGATGCTGCTGATCCAGGGATTGCGCCAGGAAGACATCGCCAAGCGCCTGAGCCTGAGCGCGAAGACGGTGAACACGCACAAGACGCGCCTGTTCCAGAAGGTCGGCATCCAGGACAACATCTCGTTGGCGCGGCTGGCCGCGCAGTACGGCCTGCTGGATCCTGCGCGTTCGCTTTGACGAACGCGCAGGTGGTGCGTGATCAGGCGCTGCGTTCGCTGCCCTGATTGTTCTCTTCGGCCGGCTTGTCCTTCTCGGTCAGCAAGGGCGCGGCGTCCTCATCGGCTTCTTCTTCCATCGCTGCGACAGGCGGCAGCGGGGCGGGCATCGGCTCGAACAGGTGGCGCGTCACCGAACGGGGCGTATCCACGTCCGCGGTGAAGAACAGCGAGCCCGTGTTGCCCGTGGCAGGGCGGGTGGGTGCCGGGACCGGCGGCGCTGGGGCGACGGTCGGCGCTTCGATTTCCACGGCGACTTGCGGAGCAATGACGGCAACCTCGGCCGGGGCCGCGGTTTCCAGGGTGAAACTTTCCACCGTGTCGCTCTTCAGGATTTCCTGCGCAACGATGTTCGTTTCCACGGGCATCGCGACGTGCGGTTGATCCAGCACCGGTGTCGGCACGGCGGCGGGTGCCGATACGACGGGCGCTTGCACGACAACCACAGGAGCGGGCTCGGGCGTGGTGACGGCAACGGACGCAGGGGCCTGCTCGGCCACTGGTGCGACAGCACCGGAGGCTGCAGCGATCGCCACGGGTGCGGCGGCTGGTCGCGCGGGCGGGGCGGGCAGCGATTCATCGTCGAAATCGAATTCGGGCTGCGAACCGTTGGCGATGATCGCCTGCGGCTGATCGTCGTCACCGAAGTCATCGGCTCCACCCGCTTCGTTACCGGCACCGGCTTCGCCTGCGCCACGACGGCGACGGCGGCCGCCGCGACGTCCACGGCGACGACGGCCCGTGCCATCGCCGGCATCCGCGGTTTCGGCTGCATTGGCATCGATGGGGGCGGCGTTCTCGGGGGGCTGGGTGGACGATGCATCGTTCGCCTCGGTCACCGGTGCCGTTGCAGCAACGTTCTCGACGACCGTTGCCGGAACGGCAACCGCAGCAATCGCGGCCGTGGCTGCCGGAGTGGCGGCCAAGGCTGCCGTTTCAGCGGTGGCCGATTCCTGCCTGGCCTGCTTCGGTGCCTCACTGGAACGCGGCGGACGCGGGAGTCGGCCACTGTTCTGGCCCGCTTCGTTCTGCGGCTTCTGTCCGCGCGCCTGGTTCTGTTGCTGCTTGGGCTGTTGCTCGTTGCGCGGCTTCTGTCCGGCTTCCTGTTGCGCATTCTGCGGCTTGGGACCGCGCTGCTCGTCGCGACGCTGTCCACCAGCGCTCTTGCCGCGCCCCTGGCCTTGCTGCTGGCCGCCCGGGCGGTTATCGCGGCCGTCGCGGCGCTGCTGGCCGTTGTTGCGGTCGTTGCGCTGGCGGTTGTCGCGGTCCTGCTGCTGCCGGGTCTGCTGGGCGAGGGTAGGCGCGGAAGTTTCGCTGGCACCGCCGCCGAACATGCGCTTCAACCAGCCGACCACGCCGCCGTTCGCGGCGGGAGCAGGCGCAGGAGCGGCGAAAGTGGGCGCTGGAGCAGCAGCCACTGGCTCTTCGCGTTCCTCGCGCACGGGCGCAGGTTGGGTGTGCTTGACATGGGTCACGGCAGGCGCGGCCGGGATGTTGAGCTGGGCCTTGGTCAACGCATGCACCGGCAGCTTGCGTGGGGTATTGCGCTGGTAGCTGGGCCTGGATGTTTCCTCGCCGAGTTCGTTCTCGCGCACCCGGGTGACTTCGTAGTGCGGGGTGTGCAGGGCTTCGTCGGCGACGATGATGATCGGCGCGTCGTGGCGCTGCTCGATCTCGCGCAGCGCGCCCCGCTTCTCGTTGAGCAGGAAGTTGGCGATCTCGACCGGGGCCTGGACCAGCACCTGTCCGGTGTTCTCCTTCATCGCATGCTCTTCGGCCACGCGGATGATGGACAGCGACAGCGACTCGACGCTGCGCATGCGCCCATGGCCGTCGCAACGCGGGCATACGATCTGGCTGGATTCGCCCAGCGAGGGACGCAGGCGCTGGCGGCTCATTTCCATCAGGCCGAAACGCGAGATGCGGCCGATCTGCACGCGCGCGCGGTCGTACTTGAGCGCGTTCTGCAGGCGGTTCTCGACGTCGCGCTGGTGCTTGCTGCTGGACATGTCGATGAAGTCGATCACCACCAGGCCGCCCAGGTCGCGCAGCCGGAGCTGGCGCGCGACTTCGTCGGCGGCTTCCATGTTGGTCTGGAACGCGGTGTCCTCGATGTCGCTGCCCTTGGTGGCGCGCGAGGAGTTGACGTCGATCGCGGTCAGGGCTTCGGTCTGGTCGACCACGATGGAGCCACCGGACGGCAGGCGCACGTTGCGTTCGTAGGCGTTCTCGATCTGCGATTCGATCTGGAAGCGGTTGAACAGCGGGATGTCGTCCTTGTAGTGCTTCAGCTTGCGCAGGCTCTGCGGCATGACCTGCTGCATGAACTCCTGGGCGTCGGCGTACAGTTCGTCGGTGTCGACCAGGATCTCGCCCACGTCGGCGCGCAGGTAGTCGCGCAGGGCGCGGATGATCAGGCGCGATTCCTGGTAGATCAGGAACGGCGCGGGCTTGCTCAGCGCGGCCTCGGCGATGGCCTTCCAGGTCTGCAGCAGGTAGTCCAGGTCCCACTGCAGTTCTTCGGCGTCGCGGCCGACGCCGGCGGTGCGGATGATCACGCCCATGTCGTCGGGGATGGTCAACGCGTCCATGGCCTGTTTCAGCGCGGCGCGGTCATCGCCCTCGATCCGGCGCGAGACGCCGCCGGCGGTGGGCGAGTTGGGCATCAGCACCATGTAGCGGCCGGCCAGGGAGATGAACGTGGTCAGGGCGGCGCCCTTGTTGCCGCGCTCGTCCTTGTCGACCTGGACCACGACTTCCTGGCCTTCGCGCAGCAGCTCGCGCAAGCCGGCCTTGTTATGGTCGACCCCGGCCTGGAAGTAGTCGCGGGAGATTTCCTTCAACGGCAGGAAGCCATGGCGTTCGGCGCCGTATTCGACGAAGGCGGCTTCCAGTGAAGGCTCGAGCCGGGTGATACGGCCCTTGTAGATGTTGGATTTCTTCTGTTCTTTCGACGGTTGTTCGATGTCGATGTCGTACAGGGTCTGTCCGTCGACGATGGCGACGCGCAGTTCTTCTGCCTGCGTCGCATTGATCAGCATACGTTTCATGTTGTGCGTTCCTCGCGCGCTGCTACCGCGCGGAACGCCGTGGGTTTCGCTTCTGGAGCCGTCCTCAGGAGCGAGGGGGCTTCACCACCCCTCGCGCAGGCGCGTCGGGTGGCGTTGGCTTCCAGCGCTGCAACACCACGGCAGGCCGCGGGAGCGCTTTGTTCGTTTAACAAATATGTTGCGGGCCGGTGGCTGCTCGAGCGGGGGAGCCCTTGCGCCACACGGGACATGTTCAGCTTCCGACGTCTGACGCATCGGGCGATGGCCGGATTCGCCGACTAGCCGCTAACATGGTCGCCCCTGGGGCGGTGGCCGCGCACTTTGTCGGAATCGCGGGAAGCTGGGCTTCTGGCCCGCAGCACCATGAAGATGCTGGTTAACTTCCTGCGAAATCAAACCCTTATCTCGCCCGCCGAGTGTATCAGAATAAAAGCCGGATGACCGATCAGCCCCCCACCGCCAGGCCCGAAGGGGCCACCAAGACCGCTGTTCGCACCATCAAGGTGCCTGAAGACCGCGATGGACAACGCCTGGACAATTTCCTGCTGGGACAACTGAAGGGTGCACCACGGAGCTTGGTTTACAAGCTGGTGCGCAGCGGCCAGGTGCGCGTGAATGGTGGCCGGGCCAAGGCCGACCGCAAGCTGGAGAGCGGGGACGAGGTACGGATTCCACCCGTCAGTCTCAATGACCCGGAAGACAAGGGTCCGCCACCCAGCGGGTTCCTGCAGCGGCTGGAGGCGGCGATCGTGTTCGAGGACGCCCGCCTGCTGGTCCTGAACAAGCCGACCGGTGTGGCCAGCCACGGCGGCAGTGGGATCAGCTTCGGCGCCATCGAGACCTTGCGCGCGTTGCGGCCCACCCAGAGCCTGGAGCTGGTGCACCGGTTGGACCGCGACACCTCCGGTTTGCTGATCGTGGCCAAGAAGCGCTCGGCCCTGACCGAGTTGCAGGCGCTGATGCGCGAGGACGGCGGCAGCGGCATCCAGAAGCGCTACCTGACCCTGCTGGTCGGACGCATGCCTGACGGAGTGATGAGCGTGGATGCGCCGCTGCATGTCGGTCTGCGCCAGGGTGGCGAGCGGCATGTGCAGGTCAACCCGATCGGCAAGCCGTCGCTGAGTCATTTCAAGGTGCTGGAGCGCCGCGGCGGGCATTCCTATTGCGAGGTTCGGATCGAAACCGGCCGCACCCACCAGATCCGCGTGCATGCGCAGCACATCGGCCATCCGGTAGCAGGCGATGACAAGTATGGTGATGAGGCGATCAACAAGCGCTTGCGCGAGCAGGCTGGATTGAAGCGGTTGTTCCTGCATGCCGCTTCACTGGAATTCGCGCTGGACGGTGGGCGGGCCCCGTATGTGCTGAATGCCCCGCTGGCGGATGATCTGGCGGCGGCGCTGGATCGTCTGGCTTGAGTCCGCAACGGTTACCGATCTTTCCTAGCGCTGCTCGTCCAGCCGGAAGCAGTCGTCGGGGCGAATCTGCGGCGGCTTGAAGTTCACCGGCACCTGGATGCCTTGCACCACCGGCTTGCCGCCGCGCGTGGCGGGTTCGAACTGCCAGGACTTCACGCCTTCCAGCGCGGCTTTGTCGAGCGCGTCCTGGCCGCTGCTACCCAACAGCTTCACGTCGGCGGGCTTGCCGTCGGGACCGATGCTCAGGTTCAGAACTACTACGCCGCCGATCCCGGCGCAGCCCAATTCCGCGGGGTAGTGCGGCATGGGCGTGTTCACCGCCACGACCTGGGTGGAAGGTATGAAGGTGGCGGGTTCCGGAGAGTCGGCGCTGCACGCTCCCAGCAGCAACGCGGTTGCCAAACTGATGCCTAGCGGAAGCGACGACGCGGGATGGAAACGGTTCTTCATGACTCGTGCACCTTCAATGGACGATCCGGGAGGAAATCCCGTGAGCTGATCTGCAATCAACCCACCAGCAGGTCGGCTTTCGCCGCGCAGATGAAGTCGTTCTCGCTGAGGCCGCCCACGTCGTGCGTCGAATAGCGCACCACGGCGCGATCGTAGTGCACGCCCAGGTCCGGGTGATGGTCCTCGACATGGGCGACATAAGCCAGCGCATTCACGAAGGCCATGGTCTGGTAGTAATTATCGAACTTGAAGGTCCTGGTGAGAGCGCGGCCTTCTTCCACCAGCTCCCAGCCCGGAACTTCCAGGATCAGTTCGGCCACCCGGGCCTGGGTGAGTTTGTGCTCGCTGCCCTTGAGCGGCAGGCAATGGGCTTGGGCGAGGGGAATCAGGTCGGGCATGGGGGTTTTCCTGGGGGCAGCGGGCAGGCTGAACGTACCACCCACGCCGTTACGGGATCGCATGAATGGCTAACAACGAGGTGGCTAGAATAGCCGCATGATCCAGATATCCGACAGCGCACAGACCCACTTCCGCAAGTTGATCGAGCGGGAAGCCATTCCCGGGATGGGCGTGCGCCTGAGTGCGGTGGACCCGGGCACCGCGCGCGCCGATGCGCGGTTGGAGTTCGCCGAGACACGTGATCTGGCGGGCGACGAGTGGGCCGTGGATTGCGATGGCTTCACCCTGTACGTGGACGCCAACAGCGTGGCCTGGTTGGATGGTGCGGAAATCGACTACGTCACCCAGGGCGCTGGCACCCAGCTCACCATCAAGGCGCCGAAGATCAAGGGCCAGGCACCGGCCGAATCCGCCTCGCTGGTGGAACGCGTGCGCTGGGTGGTGGAAAACGAGATCAACCCGCAACTCGCCCAGCACAAGGGCCGGGTGGCGGTGGAGCAGGTCGGCGGCGATGGCGTGGTGCTGCTGCGCTTCGGCGGCGGCTGCAACGGCTGCGGCATGGCCGACGTGACCTTGAAGCAGGGTATCGAGAAGACCTTGATGGCGCGCGTTCCCGGCGTCACCGCGGTGCGCGATGTCACCGACCACGATACCGGCGACGCACCGTACATCCCGCGCGACAACGCGGCCTGATCCCCCGGGCCTGCGCTGACCGGTGACGAAAGCCGCCGACATCATTGCTGCACTGCTTGCGGGCAAGCCCGCACCCGTGTTCGAGCGGCAGACCGGCATGTCTTTCGGCTGGGGCCTGTGGATGCGCGGCCTGCACGACAGGTTGGGGGCCATCCGTCGCGATGCGTCGGACAGGATCATCCAGTTGCTGATGCAGCGCCCGTTGCGGGAAACCCCGCCACGCCCGCTCGCACTAAATCGCTGGCAGGCGTTCCGCTCGCTGTTCTACCAGGACTGGGGTCCGCCGCTGCGCGAGGAGCGCGGGCTGCGCTGGCTCGCCGGCGCCATCACGGTGCTGATGCATCTGCTGTTCGTATTGCTTTTGGTGCTGTTCGCCCTGGTCAGGGTGGTGCCGCCCATGCCGGCGGAAGAGAGCAGCCGGGTGCAGGTCGAGTTCATCGGCGAAGGCACCCCGGAGGAAGAAGGCGGTGGTCCACCGGCAGCCCCCGTCGAATCGCCGGAAGCCGCAGCCGCTGCCGCGCAGACGGCTGCCGCCCAGCCTCCGAGTGCACCGTCGACCTCGACCGCTCAGGCCGCGGAGGCGCCGCCGGTCCCGCAGCGCGAAATTCCCCAGCCGTCACCCGCCGCGGCCCAGCAGATCCTGCAGGTGACCGAAACGCCGACGCCTACCAGCGAGTTCGTGTTGCCACCTGCGACACCGCGTATCCCGCAAATCGCGCCGCCGCAGATCCGCACCCCGCAAGTCGGCGTGCCTACGCGCGAAGTCACGGTGGTGCAGGTGCCGCCAGCGCAGCGCGAACTGCCGCAGCGGGAGATCGCGATGCCGCAGGTCAGCCAGCCGGAGCTGGAAGTGCGCCAGCGGGAAATACCCGCGCCATTGCCGCAGGTCCGCACCGTACAGGTGCCCACGCGTGAGATTGCGGCGCCGGAAGTACGTGCGGTCACGCCGAACGTGCGCGAGGCCGAGATCGCCGCGCCCAACCGCGCGACATCCTCTTCCAGCAGCACCGCTTCCGCCACCAATCCCGCCGCGAGCGGCGCAGCCGGGGAAACCGCCAGTACGCCGCGTGGCACCCAGCCAGGTGCGACGGCTTCGGGTTCTGCAACCGCGGATCGCCCGGGGGCGTCTCCCTCCCCGCAACGCGGCGATGATTGGGGTGCTTCCACGCGCAATAGTCCGGGACAACCAGGTGGGCGTACTGGCGAAGGTCCCGGCTCGGGTCCGGGCCTGTTCAACGCCGACGGCAGCGTCCGCGTGCCAGGCGGCGCCACCGGCGATTCCACGCGCCCGGGCGCGCCCGGTTCCCGGCAACAGCAGCAGGCGGATGCCGACCGCGGCAGTAAATGGCTGGAACGCCCGGACTATCCTTATGAGCCGACCATGTTCGACAAATACTGGATACCCAACGAATCGTTGCTGGGCGAGTGGGTACGCCGCGCCATCCGCGAAGTGGAAATACCGATCCCCGGCACTTCCAAGAAGGTGAAATGCGTGGTCTCGGTGCTGCAGGCCGGCGGTGCCTGCAGCCTGTTCGATCCCAACCTCAACGAGCAGCCCGCGACCGCGCGGCCGCCGCCGGACATTCCGGTCAAGCGCAATCCCATCCCGACGGACAGTTGATTTCCGGGCAATGAAAAACGGGGCCGTCAGGCCCCGTTTCGTGTGCAGCGCCGCAGTGGATTACTGCAGGCCGTGCAGGTCGCGGAGAGTGCCGCTGCGCGAACCGAAGTAGGCGGACAGGTCGGAAATATCCTGGTCGGTCAGGCCGGCCGCCTGCGGCGTCATCAATGCGTGCTGGCGGTCGCCCGCGCGGTAACCCTGCAGGGCATGGGCGAGGTAGTCGCCGTACTGGCCGCCGAGCTTGGGATAGGTGGCGTCGATCGGCGCATTGCCGTCCGCGCCATGGCAGTCGATGCAGCTCTGGCCGGTGGCCTTGCCCTTGGCATTGGCCAGCTGCTCGCCGATGGCGATGCGGCCTTCCGGCAGTCCGGCGGAGGAGCTGGAACCGTGTTCGCCACTGGCATGACCGGGGTCTTCGGCGGCGATTTCCGGGTTTTCGACCTGGGAGCAGGCGGCCACGGCGAGGGCGGCGAGCAGGGCGATGGCTAGACGCTGGGCGTGCACGGCGTTCGACATGGGCGGCTTATTTCAAGGAGGAAAGGAAGGCGGAGATGTCGGCGATGTCCTGCTCCGAGAAGCTCTCGGCCTGGGCCTGCATCGTCGGGTGCTTGCGGTCGCCCTGCTTGTATTCGGTCAGTGCCTGGGTCAGGTATTCCGCTGACTGGCCGCCGATACGGGGAACGTGGAAACTGGGGTAGGCGTTCTTGTAACCCTCGACGCCGTGGCAGCCCTGGCAGGTGTAGGCGAGGGTGCGTCCGGTTTCGGCATTGCCGACCAGCGGATTGGGGGCCGCTACTGCGGTAGCTGCGGCGGGTGCAGGCGGCTGGGCTGCGTCCGCTGCGGGTGCGGCCTGGGCGGGCGCGGCTTCCTGCGGAGCGGGTTCTTGGGCGGTAACTACGGCGGCCACCGGAAGGGCGGCGGCCAAGGCAAGGCAAGCGGCGAGCGGCAGCGGTCGCATCATGTCGTATCCGGGACTCTCTCATTGCGCGCGCTACGTCCAACCGCAGCGCTTGGCTCGGCGCAGTATAGCGTGCGACCCGCGAAGCCTGCCAACCGCCACGCCCTGGGCCTGCATCGATTGGGCGCGCACTTGGCTTGTGCGAGGAACATACTGGGCGCCGCCGATCCGTCATCGGCATGCAACCCGATGCCCGTGTCATGCATCCGAGGTGTCATGCATCCGACAGGACAGCAGACGCTGGTCACCATGACCTTCGGCGCATGCGGTTCTGAAATTGGGTGATATACCTATGTACAACACCTAATAACACCTACACGGTCCCTACCCATGTCCCGACCCATTGCTTCCGCTGGCCGTTTTCCCGTGCGCGCCGCCTTCGCGCCCGCACTCTTTTGCCTGTTCGCGCTGGCCGCCTGCAAAGGAGGCGATGGCGAGGCCCAGGCCAAGCCCGGTGATCCGCCCAAGGGCCCGGATCCGGTCCCGGTGGAAGTGGTCAAGGCCGCGCGCCGCCCGGTCGCGGCCAGCTATACCGGCACCGCCGCACTGGAGCCGCGTGGCGAATCGCAGGTAGTGGCCAAGACTTCCGGCGTGGCCCTTTCGGTGATGGTCGAAGAAGGCCAACTGGTCCGCGCCGGACAGGCGCTGGTGCGGCTGGATCCGGATCGCGCGCGCCTGGCGGTAGCCCAGGCTTCGGCGCAGATGAGCAAGCTCGAAAACAACTATAACCGCGCCCGCCAGCTGGTTACCCAGCAGATGATCAGCGCCAACGACGTGGACCAGATCAAGTACGACCTGGAGAACGCGCGCGCCCAGCACCGCATGGCCACGCTCGAACTCTCCTACACCACGGTCACCGCGCCGATCTCCGGCGTGATCGCTTCGCGTTCGATCAAGACCGGCAACTTCGTGCAGATCAACACGCCGATCTTCCGCATCGTCGATATTTCCCGCCTGGAGGCCACGCTCAACGTGCCCGAACGCGAGATCGCCACGCTCAAGGCCGGCCAGCCGGTCGCGCTGACCGCGGATGCTCTGCCCGGGCGGAGCTTCACCGGCACGGTGGACCGCATCGCTCCCGTCGTGGACTCCGGCAGCGGCACTTTCCGCGTGGTCTGCGCCTTCGACGGCAGTGGCGGCTTGCTGCAACCGGGCATGTTCGGACGCATCAAGATCGACTACGACAAGCGCGCCGACGCGCTGGTGGTGCCGCGCTCGGCGCTGCTGGACGACGAGGGCGATCCGGCGGTGTTCTCGATACGCGACGGCAAGGCCGCGCGCGTGCCGGTCAAGCTGGGCTACCTGGACGGCGAATGGGCGGAAGTGCGCGAAGGCCTCAAGCCCGGCGACAGTGTCGTCACCGCGGGCAAGATCGCGTTGCGCGACGGCACTCCGGTCCAGGTGATCGGCCAGCCGGTCGCCAAGGCAGCCACCGCCAAGGTGGAGGCTGAAGCTGCCGGTAAGAAGAAATGAGCGGGCACGGCAGCGACCCGCAGGGGTCGGACCCGCACGCAGCGCCGCCATCGGCTTCGATGGGCGGCGGACTGGTCGAGTTCTCCACCCGTCGCCGCGTCACCGTGGCGATGTTCTGGATCACGATGTTCCTGTTCGGGTGCATCGCGCTGTTCTCGCTCAAGGTCAACCTGCTGCCCGACCTGAGCTATCCCACACTGACCGTGCGCACCGAGTACACAGGCGCCGCGCCCTCGGAGATCGAAACGCTGATCTCCGAGCCGGTGGAGGAAGCGGTCGGCGTGGTCAAGAACCTGCGCAAGCTGAAGTCGGTGTCGCGCACCGGCCAGAGCGACGTGGTGCTGGAGTTCGCCTGGGGCACCGACATGGACCAGGCGGGCCTGGAGGTGCGCGACAAGATGGAAGTGCTGCAGTTGCCGCTGGAAGCCAAGGCGCCGGTGCTGCTGCGCTTCAATCCGTCCACCGAGCCGATCATGCGCCTGGTGCTGTCGGCGAAGACCAATGGCGCCACCGAAGCCGACTCCATCCGCCAGCTCACCGAGTTGCGTCGCTATGCCGACGATGACCTGAAGAAGAAACTGGAACCGGTTGACGGCGTGGCCGCGGTCAAGGTCGGCGGCGGCCTCGAGGACGAGATCCAGGTCGACATCGACCAGCAGAAACTGGCGCAGCTCAACCTGCCCATCGATACCGTGATCCAGCGCCTGCAGCAGGAGAACATCAACATCTCCGGCGGTCGCCTGGAACAGGGTTCGCAGCGTTACCTGGTGCGCACCGTCAACCAGTTCGCCACGGTCAACGAGATCCGCGAGATGCTGGTCACCACGCAGAGCGGGGGCAGCAACGCCGCCGCCAGCGCGGCCCAGCAGATGGCGGCCATCGCGGCATCCACCGGCGATGCCGCGGCGATGGCGGCGGCGGCCTCGGTGCAGAGTGCGTCGTCTTCCAGTTCCAGCACCATCGCCGGCGGCATGCCGGTGCGGCTCAAGGACATCGCCGAGGTGCGCCAGAGCTACAAGGAGCGTGAGGCCATCATCCGCTTGGCCGGCAAGGAAGCGGTGGAACTGGCGCTTTACAAGGAAGGCGACGCCAATACCGTTTCCACCGCGGACGCCATCGAAGCCAAGCTGGAGCAGATCAAGGACCAGATCCCGCCGGACGTGGAACTGACCACGGTCGACGACCAGTCGCAGTTCATCCGCCACGCCATCAGCGACGTGAAGATGGACGCGGTGATCGGCGGCTGCCTGGCGATCCTGATCATCTTCCTGTTCCTGCGCGACGGCTGGAGCACCTTCGTGGTCGCGCTGTCGCTGCCGGCGTCCATCGTCACCACGTTCTTCTTCATGGACCAGCTGGACTTGAGCCTCAACGTCATGTCGCTGGGCGGCCTGGCGCTGGCCACCGGACTGGTGGTGGACGATTCGATCGTGGTCCTGGAAAGCAT
>JAKFDG010000201.1:0-1879 GCA_036677285.1 Pseudoxanthomonas sp. | reverse complement strand
GCCGACCGCCGCGGACGCAAGGCGGCATTGATGCTGTCGGTGCTGATGATGTGCGGCGGTTCGCTGATCATCACCTTCACTCCAGGCTACGCGAGCATCGGCATCTTCGCCCCGATCCTGCTGGTCCTGGCACGGTTGCTGCAAGGCCTCAGCGTGGGCGGCGAGTACGGCACTTCGGCGACCTATCTAAGCGAAATGGCGACGCGCGAACACCGCGGCTTCTGGTCGAGCTTCCAGTACGTGACCCTGGTGATGGGCCACCTGCTGGCGTTGACGGTGCTGATCCTGCTGCAACGCGTGTTCCTGACCGACGAGCAGTTGCGCGACTGGGGCTGGCGCATCCCCTTCGCCATCGGCGCGCTCGCCGCAGTCACCGCCTTGTGGCTGCGCCGCAACATGCTGGAAACCGAAGCTTTCTCGCGCACGCATGCTGGTGATGGAAGCGGGCAAGGCCAACAGGGTACTTTGCGTGCGTTGATGCAGCATCCACGCGCGGTGCTGACCGTGATCGGCCTGACCATGGGCGGCACGCTGGCGTTCTATACCTACACCACGTACATGCATAAGTTCCTGGTCAACAGCGCCGGCATGGACACCCGCACCGCCAGCCTGCTCAATGCCTCCACCTTGTTCGTGTACATGCTGCTGCAGCCTGTCGTCGGCACGCTGTCCGACCGGATCGGCCGGCGACCGGTGCTGATCGGCTTCGGCGTTCTGGGCACCCTCTTGACCGTGCCGATACTCAGCCAGCTGCAATCGGTCAGCACCGCAACCCAAGCGTTCTGGCTGATACTGGCCGCACTCACCATCGTCAGCGGCTACACCGCGATCAACGCGGTGGTGAAGGCGGAACTGTTCCCGGTGGAAATCCGCGCCCTGGGCGTGGGGCTGCCGTACGCACTGACCGTGGCGATCTTCGGTGGCACTGCCGAGTACGTGGCCCTGTGGTTCAAGGACATCGGACATGAGAGCGGCTTCTACTGGTATGTCACCGCGTGCATAGCCTGTTCGCTGCTGGTGTACATCGCCATGCCCGACACCCGGCTGCATTCGCGCATCGACGAGGACCCCATTGGAACTTCACCATGAGCACCGTCCCCTCTCCCCACATCGTCATCGTCGGCGGCGGCTTCGCCGGCCTCTGGGCCACGCGCGCGCTTGCCGCTGCGTCGGTGCGCATCACCCTGGTGGATCGCTGCAACCATCACCTGTTCCAGCCGCTGCTCTACCAGGTAGCCACCGCCGGACTCTCGTCGCCCGACATCGCCGCGCCGTTGCGTCACATCCTGCGCAAGCAGCGCAACGTGGAAGTGCGCCTGGCCGAAGTGCAAGGCATTTCCACGACGGCCAAACGCATCACGCTGGAAGACGGCAGCATCCTCGATTTCGATTACCTGCTGCTCGCCAGCGGCGCCACCCACGCGTACTTCGGCCATGACGAATGGGCGCCGCATGCGCCCGGCCTGAAGACTCTGGACGACGCCCTGCACCTGCGCCGGCGCCTGTTGCTGGCGTTTGAGCGCGCCGAGGCCGAACCGGATCCGGTTCAGCGCGCTGCCTGGCTGAGTTTCGCCATTGTCGGTGGCGGGCCGACCGGCGTGGAGTTGGCGGGTACGCTGGCGGAAATCGCGCGCCACACCTTGACCAACGAGTTCCGCAACATCAATCCGTCGGACGCGCGCGTGCGCCTGATTGAAGCCGGCCCGCGGGTGTTGTCCTCGTTCCCGGAGGACTTGTCCGCAAAGGCGTGTCGGCAACTGCAGAAACTGGGCGTGGAAGTTTTCACAGGTACCGCGGTGACCGCCATCGACTCGCAGGGATATCGCTCGGGCGACGAGTTCGTTCCTGCACGTACCGTGGTCTGGGCCGCCGGCGTGGC
>JAKFDG010000200.1:0-1607 GCA_036677285.1 Pseudoxanthomonas sp. | reverse complement strand
ACGTTCTGCAGGTACATGCACAGGCGTTCCAGGCCGTAGGTGATCTCGCCCAGGACCGGGCGGCATTCCAGGCCGCCGGCCTGCTGGAAATACGTGAACTGGGTGACTTCCATGCCGTTCAACCACACTTCCCAGCCCAGGCCCCAGGCGCCAAGGGTCGGCGATTCCCAGTTGTCCTCGACGAAGCGGAGGTCGTGCACGCGCGGATCGATGCCCAAGGCCTTCAGCGACTCCAGGTACAGCTCCTGGATATTGTCGGGGTTGGGCTTCATCACCACCTGGTACTGGTAGTAGTGCTGCAGGCGATTGGGATTTTCGCCGTAGCGGCCGTCGGTGGGACGGCGGCAGGGCTGCACATAGGCGGCGCTCCACGGCTCCGGTCCCAGTGCGCGCAGGAAGGTCGCCGGATGGAAGGTGCCGGCGCCGACTTCGATGTCCAGCGGCTGGATCAGCACGCAGCCCTGGGCCGCCCAGTAGGCGTTGAGAGTCTGGATCAATCCTTGAAAGGTCGGACCTGTCATCGGTATTTATTGCACTGCGGAAAAGCGGGCTAGTATAAGGGCGCAAGCCACTGACCAGCCTCAAATTGCACCCGTGAATACCGCCCACAAAGCCCCCTTCCTGATCGTCGAAACCGGCCAACCGGCCATTCGGCTGCGCCGCTACGGCCGATTCCCGCACTGGATCCGCGTGGCCGCCGGGCTGGAAGCCAGCGAGGCGGTGGTGGTGAACGTGGAGCAGGGCGATGCGTTGCCGCGGCGCGAGGGTTTTGCCGGAGTCATCGTCACCGGCTCGGCGGCGATGGTCACCGACAAGGCCGAGTGGAGCGAACGCAGCGCCGACTGGCTGCGCGATGCGGCGCATGACGGCATGTCGCTGCTCGGCATCTGCTACGGCCACCAGTTGCTGGCCCACGCACTGGGCGGCGAAGTCGACTACAACCCGGCCGGGCGCGAATCGGGCACGGTGCGCATCGACCTGCATCCGCCGGCCCATGACGATCCGCTGTTCTCCGGCCTGCCCCTGACCTTCCCGGCCCACGCCACCCATGTGCAGACCGTGCTGCGCCCGCCGGAAGGCGCCACCGTGCTGGCGAAGTCCGAGCAGGACGAGTGCCACGCCTTCCGTTGGCGCGACCGCGCCTGGGGTGTGCAGTTCCATCCCGAATTCGCCACCCACCACATGCGCGGCTATGTCGTCTTCCGCGGCGACGAGTTGAAAAAAGCCGGCCGCTGCCCGACCACCATCGCCCGCGACGTGACGGCGGCGCCGCAGGCGCGCAAACTGTTGCGGCGTTTCGTCAAGCACGCGCGCGGTTTGCACCCGTACTGATCCCACGAATCCCCCATCGGAAATCCTGGATGTCGAATATCAACAAGGTGCCGGCCAGCGCCGGCGCGGAATGGTTGCTGGGCGGGTTCGCCCTGCTGCGCAAGGCGCCGCTGGCGCTCGGACTGCTGGGAGTCATCTGGGGCCTGCTGTCGATGCTGGTGGTGCAAATCATTGCGGTCGACGTGACCCTCGGTCTTCTGCTGCAGTTCGTGCTGGCCTTGCTCGGCCCCTTTCTGTTCGGCGGACTGCTTTGGGCGATTCGCGAAGTGGACGAA
>JAKFDG010000199.1:0-2534 GCA_036677285.1 Pseudoxanthomonas sp. | reverse complement strand
CTTGGGCAGGTAGCTGTTGATGCGGCCGCCCGGGTTGTTGGCGCAGGGGGTCATGAACGTGCCATGGGCCAGGCGGTCGCGGGCTTCGTTGGGCGTCATCAGCAAGGCCGCGGCGCGGTGGCCCAGGCGGTCGCTCGGCGCCTGCGCGCGACGGCCCCACGGGAACACCAGAGCCCACAACAACCAGCCCATCGGACGGATCGGGAAGTTGCGCAACGCGCCGGACAGGGCCAGCTCCATCTTGTGGACGCTGTCGTGGAACGCCCACGCCAGCAGCGGCTGGTCGGCGACCGGGCAGCCTTCATCCTGGTAGCGCTTGAGCATCGCGCTGGTCATGTACAGATGGCTGAGCACGTCGCCCAGGCGTCCGGACAGGGATTCCTTGAACTTCAGCTTGCCGCCCAGCAGCAGCATCGACACGTCGGCCATCAGCGCGAGGTTGGCGGAATAGCGGTCGAGCTTGCGGAAATAGCGGCGGGTATAGGCATCGCCCGGCGCCGCGCCGACCTTGGCGCCGGTCAGGCCGAACCACAGCGAACGCACGGCATTCGATATCGCAAAGCCGATATGGCCGAACAGGTTCTTGTCGAACTCGGCGATGCCGGCCTGCACGTCCGGGTTCTGCGCCGCCTTCATTTCCTTCAGCACCCACGGGTGGCAGAGGATCGCGCCCTGGCCGAAGATCAGCAGGCTGCGGGTCATGATATTGGCGCCCTCGACCGTGATCGCGATCGGCGCGGCCTGCCAGCCACGGCCGGCGAAGTTGCGCGGCCCCAGGATCACGCCCTTGCCGCCGAGCACGTCCATCACGTCGCTGGCGACTTCACGGCCCATCGAAGTGCAGTGGTACTTGGCGATGGCCGACGGCACCGCGGGCTTTTCGCCCCGATCCACGGCCGCGGCCGTGGCCTGCGACAGCGCACTGATCGCGTAAGCCTTGCCGGCGATGCGCGCCAGCGCCTCTTCCACGCCCTCGAAGCGGCCGATGGACAGGCCGAACTGCTTGCGCAGGCGTGCATAGGCGCCGGTGACCACGGCACCGGCCTTGGAGCCGCCGCTCGCGGTGGAGGGTAGGGTGATGGAGCGGCCGATCGACAGGCACTCGTTCAACATCAGCCAGCCCTGGCCGGCATAGTCTTCGCCGCCCAGCAGCTGGCTCAGCGGGATGAAGACTTCCTTGCCGCGGATCGGGCCGTTCTGGAACGTCGAGTTCAATGGCATGTGCCGGCGGCCGATCTCCACGCCGTCGGTATCGCGCGGCAGCAGGGCGATGGTGATGCCGATGTCCTTGGTGTCGCCGATCAGGCCGTCCGGGTCGTACAGGCGGAAGGCCAGGCCGATGATCGTCGCCACCGGGGCCAGGGTGATGTAGCGCTTGTCGAAGGTCAGCTTGACGCCGAGCACGCTGGCGCCGTTCCACTCGCCCTGGCAGATGATGCCGAAATCGGGGATGGAAGTCGCATCGGAGCCGGCGAACGGACCGGTCAGGCCGAAGCAGGGCACTTCACGGCCATCGGCCAGGCGCGGCAGGTAGTAGTCCTTCTGTTCCTCGGTGCCGTAATGCATCAGCAGCTCGCCTGGGCCCAGCGAGTTGGGCACGCCGACGGTGGAACTGACCACGCTGGAGACCGTGGCGAGTTTCTGGATCACCTTGTGGTGGGCCAGCGCCGAGAAACCCAGGCCGCCGTATTCCTTGGGGATGATCATGCCGAAGAACTTGTTCTTCTTGATGAAGTCCCACAGCTCCGGCGGCAGGTCGGCGTGGACGTGGGTGATTTCCCAGTCGTTGGTCATCCTGCATAGCTCCTCCACCGGCCCGTCGAGGAAGGCCTGCTCTTCGGCGGTGAGTTCCGGCTTGGGCTGCGACAGCAACTGTTGCCAGTCCGGATCGCCGGAGAACAGTTCGCCTTCGAAGCCCACCGAGCCGGACTCCAGCGCGATGCGCTCGGTCTGCGACAGCGGCGGCAGGATCTTGCGATAGAAGGTGAGCAACGGCGCGGTGATCAGCGACTTGCGCAGGCCGGGAATCAGCAACGGCACGGAGATGATCGCGACGATGACCGCTGCGATCATCGTCGCGGTGTGGTTGGCGCCCAGCAGCCAGCAGGCCACCAGCAAGGTCGCGGTGATCGCAGCCCAGTAGGCCAGCCGCAGGCGATGGTAGGCAGCGAACGCGCCGGCCAGCAGGAAGGCGAGGAAGGGGGCGAGGATACTCATGGACTGGCTCCGGATACGGGCTTGGTGACGGCGGATTCGACTGCTTCGGAAACGCGTGTGGCGGCAGGGTGATCGGTAACGCTGGCCGCGGGTAACCCGGACAGGTATTCCAGCACGGTGGCGGTAAATGCATCGTTGTCGTCACCGGCAAGCATATGCGTGGCCTGCACCAGATGGACATGATGCGCGTGCGGCACCAGGGCCTGGAATTCTTCCACGGTCTGCGCCGAGACCAGGTCGCTGCGGCCGCCGCTGATCAGCAATACCGGGCAGCGGATCGCGCGCGCGGCCTCGGCGATGCCGTCCTGGTGTTGCGC
>JAKFDG010000198.1:0-2320 GCA_036677285.1 Pseudoxanthomonas sp. | reverse complement strand
GCGGCGTCCGGCATCGACCGCGAACCGCGCACCTGGGAACGCCCCAGCGACCATGCTCCGGCGTGGGTACAGCTCGGCTGAGAAAGCTGGGGTAAGCTCCGTTTCCCCCATCCGGGAGCTCGGCGTGGCCACGGACGATGGATCGAACATCGAGTCGGAAACCGCGCTCGCCCCGGGCGAAGTCCTGCGCGCGTACGCGATCAACGAACTGGCCAATGCCATCGCTTGCCTGTCCTGGCGCGGCTCGCGGCTGCACGCCGGCATCCATCAGGCGCGCAAGTCGATGCGCCGCACCCGCGCCGCGCTCGCCCTCGGTGGATCGGTGCTGGGACGCGGCGGGCGACTGATGGATCGCGAGTTGCAACGCGTGGTCCGCTCGCTTTCGACGTTGCGCGACGCCCAGGCCCTGGTCGAAGCACTGCAGCGGCTGGCGGAAAAGGACCAGTCGCCGCGCACGCATCCGCTGCTGGAGCGCGCGCGTCGCGCCGCGGCGCGGCAACGGATGCTGCGTGCGCGCGAAGCGGTGCGCGACGACGCCTTTCTTTCGGAAAAACGCACCTTGCTGAGCGTGCTCGCAGCCGGCCTGGGGATCCTGCCCTGGCCGGCGGTAAGCGAAGAGGAGGTGCAGGTCGCCCTCCGGCGCAGCGCGTCGAAGGCCAGTGCCGCGAGCAAGCGGGCCATGGGCAGCGGTCGCGACGAGGACTGGCATCGGTGGCGACGCCGGGCGCGACGCCTGTCGCAGCAGCACCGCGCCCTCGGCGATCCGCCAGGTATCGCGCAGGCGCTGGACAAGTCACTCGCGGTGCTGCTGGGTGAAGCCCAGGACTACTCGCTGCTGATCGACTTCTGTGGCGCGGACTCGCCTTTCACCTATCCCGACCGACAGGCGTTGCGGACCCTCGCCGACAAGCGTGTACGTCGCTTGCGGGCGAAGATCGCCAAAGCCAGCAAGAAGGTCTCTTCGTAGCCTGCGGAACGATCACTGCCTGCTGGTGCCCGGTGCCGGTTTCGCCAGTCCCTGCTCCAGCGCGACGCCGATCAACTTCTGCAGTTCGCGCTCGGCAGCCTGCACGTGCCGCTCTTGTTGCTTGCCCAGCGCTTCCATCTGCGCACTCAGCGCTTCCATCGGCTTGCTGGCTTCGTCCATCTGTCGGGCGAGCGCATCCATCGGCTTCAGGTTCGCATCGAGTTGCCTTGCTTCGGCATCCAGCACTTCGCTTTGCTCGTCCATCTGTTCGCCCAGCGCGTCCATCTGCGCGGAGAGCTTGTCCATCTGTGCGGAGAGCGCATCGCGCTGCGTGTCGCTGGCCCGCGCCATGTCGGTGGCGAGGCTAGCCTGGCGTGCGGCGAGCCGTCCTTGCTGCTCGCCGAGCTGCTCCATCCGACGGGTAGCGGCATCCATCGCCGGCGTAGGTTGGTGGCCCTGCGACAGTTCCTCCATCTTCGCGCCGAGCACTTCGAGCTTGGCACCATGGGTTTCCATCTGCTTGCCGAGGGCTTCCATCTGCGGACTCAGCGTGTCGACCTCGCGCCAGGTTTCCTGGGCACGGGCGACGGTCGCGGGGTCGACGATGACGTAGGCCCGGTTGGCGCGACGGAACCAGAGGAAGTCGCTGTCGAGGCTGGAGCGCGCAGCCTTGATGGCTTCGATATCGTCTGTGGAACCGGACATCGAGAATCCGTCCTGGTCCTTGCGGACCAATGCGAATGTCTCTTTCGCGTCACCGTCTTCGATGCGTGTCACTTGGACCACGGCGGAACGCGGCGGCAACACGGGTCCGCTCGTCACAGTGGGAACAGGCACAACAGAGGCAGTGACCGGCGGCGGCGCGGATTCTGGCTTGGCCGCATGGGCGTGCGCGTAGAGCGCGATGCAGACCGCGCCAAGGCCGAGCAGCGAAAAGGCGACCTTGCCGCCGGCGGCGCGGCGCCCTGGCTGGATGAGTTGCTGGATGCGGAACATGAGGTGGCCTCCGTGGGCGGTTTGCGCGAGGTGGGGGGTGCGGTGGCCAGCGACGTGGGATTCGCTGCGCCATTCGGACAGTTCGGACAAGGCAAGGGCCAGGCGGCGTGGCGCGACCGCGACCTCGGCGGCGAGCCGATCGGCGATCTGCTCGCGCTCGATGCGGATGCGGCGCGACAGCCACCAGGTGACCGGGTGGTAGAACAGCAGCGCCTCGACCACGCCCTGCAACAGGTTGACCAGGTAGTCGTGGCGACGGATGTGGGCGAGCTCGTGCGCGAGCAAGGCTTCGATGAGATCGACCGGCATGCGCGTGAGCAGCGCGGAAGGCAGCAGGACGACGGGGCGCCACCATCC
>JAKFDG010000197.1:0-1790 GCA_036677285.1 Pseudoxanthomonas sp. | reverse complement strand
GCTTTCTACGCGGCCGAATCTTCGGCTGTGCAGACTCCCTATCTGGTCATCGGCGGCATAGTGGTGCTGTGGGCGCTGCTGGTGGCCCTGACCCGCTTCCCCGCGACCTCAAGTGCGGCCGAACCCGCAGGTCAGCGACACGGCATTTTTGGCCGTCTTTTGCGCAAGCGGCGCTTCGTCCTGGCCATCGTGGCCCAATTCTTCTACGTAGGCGCGCAGGTCGGCATCTGGAGTTTCCTGATTCGATACGTCCAGGACGGCTTGCCGGGGACACCGGAAAAAACTGCTGCGGTGTATCTCACCGTTTCTCTCGTGCTGTTCATGGTGGGACGATTCGTAGGGACGGCGCTATTGCGTTATCTGCCCCCTGCCCGCCTGCTGGGAATATTCGCGCTGACCAATCTGGCGCTTTGTTCGATCGCGGTGGCGACGCCGCATTCGATCGGTGTCTATGCGCTGGTGGGCAGCAGTCTTTTCATGTCGGTGATGTTCCCGACCATTTTCGCGCTGGGCCTGGAAGGATTGGGCGATGACGAGCGAAAGCTGGGGTCCTCTCTCATCGTCATGTCGATTATCGGCGGTGCCATCCTGACCGCGTTGATGGGCGCGGTTTCGGATCAGGCGGGCATACATTGGGCGATGGCAGTTCCAGCGCTGTGCTTTGCGGTGATCTTGTGGTTCGCTTTCGCATCCGCCGCCCAAGGTACGCACGTGGCCGGGAGGGTTTGAGCGATGTCGCGGCTCTACTATGCACTGGACCTGCGCGACGATCCGGCGCTGATCGCCGAATACGAGCGCTGGCATAGCCCCGAGGCGATCTGGCCTGAAATCATCGAATCCATCGCCGCCGCAGGTGTGCGCGATATGGAGATCTACCGCGTCGACGACCGGCTGGTGTTGACCATGGACGTGGACGATGACTATTCAGCCGAAGCGAAAGCGACGGCCGACAACGCGAACCCGCGCGTGCAGGCGTGGGAAGCGTTGATGTCCACGTTCCAGAAGCCGCTCCCCGGATCCGCACCGGGCCAGAAATGGCGACCGATGGTTCGTATTTTCTCTCTGGCCCAATCGCGCAACGCCAGCGACGGCACCACCGCCCTGCCCTGCGGATCCTAGCGGCAATGGCGCTCTGAGCAGTTCGGTCCGTTGGCGATCAAGGCACTAGCAACTCGCGACCGGCCTTGCTCAGATCCGTGCAGCCGGTCAAAGACATGGCTACTTCCAGCTCGGCTTTGAAGGTCGCCAGCATTTCGTTCACGCCCTGCCCGCCACCCGCACCCAGCGCATAAGCCCAGGCCTTGCCGACCAGGCAGCCTTGCGCACCGGTGGCCAGCACACGCAGGATATCCAGGCCTGAACGGATACCGCCGTCCATCAGCACCGGGATGCG
Organism: Pseudoxanthomonas sp.; assembly: GCA_036677285.1. Taxonomy (GTDB): domain Bacteria; phylum Pseudomonadota; class Gammaproteobacteria; order Xanthomonadales; family Xanthomonadaceae; genus Pseudoxanthomonas_A. The sequence continues at coordinate 397 of JAKFDG010000197.1, read as the reverse complement.
TCCTCCCACCTCATCCAGAATCCTGGGCAAAGCCGCTATGCCTGACGGCACACCGTCCAACTGGCGGCCGCCGTGATTGGATACCACGATGCCGTCGGCGCCTGCAGCCAAGGCTTCTCGCGCATCGGCGGGATCCAGCAGGCCTTTGACCAGGATCGGGCCGCCCCAGTGGCTGCGTACCCAGTCGAGGTCTTTCCAGGTGACGGTGGGATCGAAATTGGCCTTGATCCAGCCTGCGAATGCGCCCAGCCCGCCTTCGCCGATCACCTCCGGCGGAATATTGCCGAAACGATGCGGCCCTCCGTGCAATTGCACGTCCCACAGCCAGCGCGGATGGGTCATACCCTGCCAGGCGCGCATGCATGCGCCCTTCATTCCAGTGGGCCCGGACATGCCG
>JAKFDG010000196.1:0-1688 GCA_036677285.1 Pseudoxanthomonas sp. | reverse complement strand
GTGCTGCTTGAACGAGGAGCACAAGGGCGCCACATAGCTGCGCGAACCGCCCTCGACCACGCACCACTGCGGGCGCTCGCTGACCGACAACAGGCCGTGATTGTTGAAGAAACGCAGGAAGAACTGCAACGGAAAGCCGAGCATGTCGGCCAGCGACATCGACCAGATCGCCGCGCCCATCGGCACTATGTAGTGCTGGATGAAGCGCTCACCGTAGCCGCGCTGCTCGAGGTAGCCGCCGAGGCTGGTGACGGCATCGATGCGCTGGTGCTGCAGGTCGTCCAGTGCCTCGCGGTTGAAGCGCAGGATGTCGCGCAGCATGCCGATGAACTTCGGCGACAGCAGGTTGCTGCGTTGGGCGAACAGGCTGTTGAGGGTGTGGCCGTTGTACTCCAGGCCGCTGAGCGGATCGCTCACCGAGAAGCTCATCTCGCTGGGTTTGTAGCCGACGCCGAGCTGACCGAGCAGGCGGATGAAGTTCGGGTAGGTCCAGTCGTTGAACACGATAAAGCCGGTGTCGATTGCGTACGGACGGCCGTCGACTTCGATGTCCACCGTATGGGTATGGCCGCCGACCCAGTCGCCGGCCTCGAACACTGTGATCGAATGGTTTCGATTGAGCAGGTAGGCGCTGGTCAAGCCGGCGATACCACTGCCGATAATGGCGATTTTCATGCGCGGTCCTTGGAAGTACGGGCCATGCGCGTGCCGATGGCCACTTGCAGGCGTTTGGGTAGGTGGGCCAGCAGCCGCAGGATGGCGATGAACGGCCCGGGAAACGCGATCTCGAACGGGCGCTGCTCCAGCCGCTCGGCGATATGTCGGGCGGCCTTGTCCACCGGCCAGCGCATCGGCATGGGGAAGTCGTTCTTCTGCGTCAGCGGGGTGTCGACGAAGCCGGGGCTGACCAGGGTGACGGCGATGCCCTCGGCCGCCAGGTCGACGCGCAGCGCCTCCAGCAGGTAGCGCATGCCGGCCTTCGAGGCGCCGTAGGCCTCGGCACGTGGCAGCGGCAGGTAGGTCACCGCGCTGCCGATGCCGACCAGGTGTGGCTCGCGGCCCAGGCGCAGCAGCGGCAGCGCCGCTTCGATGCAGTAGCTGGCGGAGAACAGATTGGCGCGCACCACCCGCTCGATCATCGCGGCCTCGAAGCTCTGCACCTCGACGTATTCGCAGGTGCCGGCATTCAGGATCAGCGTGTCCAGCGCCCCCCAGAGCTGGGCGATGCGTTCGCCAATCGCCCGTACCTGGGCGGCGTCGCGGAGATCGCCGGGGGCTACCAGCACCTGTCCCGGGTAGCGTTCGGCCAGGCTGAGCAAGGGCGCAGCCGTGCGCGCACTGAGCGCCAGGCGATGGCCGCGTTGCAGCAGCAGTTCGGCCAGGGCCGCGCCGATGCCGCTGCTGGCGCCGGTGAGCCAGATGCGTCTCATGCCAGTCTCCTTTTCAGCCAGCGGATGGCCTGGCCGAGTAATGGCAGGTGCTCGTAGAGCAGGCCGCCGGCATCGAAGAAATCACGGTGCTGATGAACCTTGTCGGTCCACAGCAGGTGCGAGCAGCCTTCCACACGGATCAGTTGGCCGGCGGCCAGGCGCGGGTGGCGGTAGCTCATGGTCCAGCGCAGGTAGCCTTCGCCCGGGCGCACCTGATCGAAGCCGTAGAAATCGAAGCGCAGCTCGCTGACGTTGGCG
>JAKFDG010000195.1:0-1723 GCA_036677285.1 Pseudoxanthomonas sp. | reverse complement strand
CGCTCGCTGCGTTCATGGCGCTCGTTGCGCTCGAACGGCGGCGGCGCCACCGGCGTGCGATCCGGGCGCAGCAGCAGCGGCGTTTCGCCCTGCAGCAGGCGCGCCAGCGCGGCGGCGATGTCGACCATCGGCACGTTGTTCTCCGACTCGTAGCGTTCGACCAGCGATCGGTACTCGCCCGGCTCGCCGGTGGCCAGGGTGTCGGTGATGCGGCCGAGGAACTTCTCCACGCGCTTGTCGTTGACCGCTTCCACGCTGGGCAGCTTCATCTCGTCGATCGGCTGGCGGGTGGCGCGCTCGATCGAACGCAGCATGCCCTTCTCGCGCGGGGTGACGAACAGGATCGCATCGCCGCTGCGCCCGGCGCGGCCGGTGCGGCCGATGCGGTGCACGTAGCTTTCGGTGTCGTATGGAATGTCGTAGTTCAGCACGTGGCTGATGCGCTCCACGTCCAGGCCGCGCGCGGCCACGTCGGTGGCGACCAGGATGTCGAGCTTGCCGTCCTTCAACTGCTGGATGGTGCGCTCGCGTTGCTGCTGCTGGATGTCGCCATTGATGGCGGCGGCGGCGAGTCCGCGCGCCTGCAGTTTCTGCGCCAGCTCCTCGGTGCCAAGCTTGGTGCGGGCGAACACGATCATCGCTTCGTAGGGTTCGGCTTCCAGGATCCGGGTCAGCGCATCCAGCTTGTGCATGCCGCTGACGAACCAGTAGCGCTGGCGGATGTTCGTCGCCGTGGTGGTCTTGGAAGTGATGGTGACTTCCTGCGGGTCGTGCAGGTAGGTCTGGGCGATGCGGCGGATCGCGGTGGGCATGGTCGCCGAGAACAGCGCGACCTGGCGCTTCGGCGGGGTCTTCTTCAGCACCGCCTCGACATCGTCGATGAAGCCCATGCGCAGCATTTCGTCGGCTTCGTCCAGGACCAGCGTGGTCAGCTCGGACAGGTCCAGGGTGCCACGGTCGAGATGGTCGATGACCCGGCCCGGGGTGCCGACCACCACGTGCACGCCGCGCTTCAGCGCGGACAGTTGCGGCGCGTAGCCCTGGCCGCCGTAGATCGGCAGCACGTTGAAGCCGGGGATCTTGTTGGCGTAACGCTGGAAGGCCTCGGCAACCTGGATCGCGAGTTCGCGGGTCGGCGCCAGTACCAGCGCCTGCGGCTTCTTCTGGTCCAGCTTCAGCCGCGACAGGATCGGCAGGGCGAAAGCGGCGGTCTTGCCGGTGCCGGTCTGGGCCTGGCCGAGTACGTCCTTGCCGGCCAGCAGGGCGGGAATGGTGGCGGCCTGGATCGGCGAAGGCGACTCGTAGCCGACCTCGGTGACCGAGGCCATGACCGGCGCGGACAGGCCAAGGTCGACGAAAAGCAGGGGGGCGGGTTCGGTGGACATGCAGGGACTCCGGGCATCCTGAACAGGCGGACGCAGGCGGATATTGTGCGCCCTGCCGGAAGAGCTGTCGCCCTAAACCCTTGCCGTGACGGCAATTTGCCTTCCAGAACCGAGCTTGCCCGGCTCTGGAAAGCCCAAGAACTCAGGCGGCAACCCTGCGCTTGTAACCGAAGCCCACCATGCGCTGCGACTGCTCATCCCACAGCTTCAGGCGCGCGCACTTCAAGCTGGACCACAGGGTCAGGCGCGGTGCCGATTGCAGCAGTTCGCTGGATTCGAACGCCTCGCGCAGGCGGTAGTTGGGGATGCGGCTGGCGAGGTGGTGGATATGGTGGTAG
>JAKFDG010000194.1:0-9038 GCA_036677285.1 Pseudoxanthomonas sp. | reverse complement strand
GCATCGTAACGATGCGCGTTGCGCGCGATCGCCTCGCGCGCGCCGGCGAAGGACAGCAACAGTTTTTCGAGCGCGGCGCCTGTGATCGGCGGTTCGCCCTCGGCGGGAATCAGCGAGGCGTTCTCGACCGCGCTGCTGGCCAGATACACGTTCAGCGCCGCGTCGTCCTTCATGTACATCTCCTGCTTCCCCTGCTTCAACTTGTACAGCGGCGGCAGGCCGATATAGATATGGCCGCGCTCGATCAACTCCGGCATCTGCCGGTAGAAGAAGGTCAGCAGCAGGGTGCGAATGTGTGAGCCGTCGACGTCGGCGTCGGTCATGATGATGATGCGGTGGTAGCGCAATTTATCCGGGTTGTATTCGTCGCGGCCGATGCCGGTGCCGAGCGCGGTGATCAGCGTGCCGACTTCGGCAGACGCGAGCATGCGGTCGAAGCGCGCGCGCTCCACGTTGAGGATCTTGCCGCGCAGCGGCAGCACCGCCTGGTTCTTGCGGTTGCGGCCCTGCTTGGCCGAGCCACCTGCCGAGTCGCCCTCGACGATGAACAGCTCCGACAGCGCAGGATCCTTTTCCTGGCAATCGGCGAGCTTGCCCGGCAGGCCGGCGATATCGAGCGCGCCCTTGCGCCGGGTCAGGTCGCGGGCCTTGCGTGCGGCCTCGCGGGCGCGGGCGGCGTCGACGATCTTGCCGGCGATGGCGCGGGCCTCGTTGGGGTTTTCCTGCAGGAACTCCTCCAAACGTGCACCGAACGTGCCTTCAACTACCGGCCTCACCTCGGAACTGACCAATTTCTCCTTGGTCTGCGAGGAGAAGCTCGGGTCAGGCACCTTGACCGACAACACCGCGATCATGCCCTCGCGCATGTCGTCGCCGGACAGCGCCACCTTGGCTTGCTTGGCGATGCCGTTCTGCTCGATGTAGTTGCTCAGGGTGCGCGTCAGCGCGGCGCGGAAACCGATCAGGTGGGTGCCGCCGTCCTTCTGCGGGATGTTGTTGGTGAAGCAGAACATCGTTTCCTGGTAGGCGTCGGTCCACTGCAGGGCAACGTCGACGGTGATGCCGTTCATTTCGCCGGTCACCGAGATTACGTTCGGATGCAGTGGCGTCTTCAGTTGTGCCAAGTGCTCCACGAACGAGCGGATGCCGCCTTCGTACTGGAACAAGTCGCTGCGTCCTTCCCCACGCTCATCGGTCAGGGTGATCTTGACCCCGGAATTGAGGAACGACAGTTCGCGCAGGCGCTTGGCCAGGATGTCGTAGTGGAACTCGACATCGGTGAAGATTTCCGACGCCGGCTTGAAGCGCAGCAGGGTGCCGCGCTTGTCCGAGGCTTCGAGTTGCTTGAGCGGATACAGCGGCTCGCCGAGCGAATATTCCTGCTGGTAATGGAAGCCGTCGCGCCACACGTCCAGCCACAGGTGCTCGGACAGCGCATTGACCACCGACACGCCGACGCCGTGCAGGCCACCGGAAACCTTGTAGCTGTTGTCGTCGAACTTACCGCCGGCGTGGAGCACGGTCATGATCACTTCGGCGGCCGAAACGCCCTCTTCCTTGTGGATATCGACCGGAATGCCGCGGCCGTTGTCCGACACCGCCACCGAGCCATCCTCCAGGATCCTGACGATCACATCGTCGGCGTGGCCCGCCAGGGCCTCGTCGATGGCGTTGTCCACCACTTCGAACACCATGTGGTGCAGGCCAGTACCGTCGTGGACGTCGCCGATGTACATGCCGGGGCGCTTGCGGACGGCCTCGAGGCCGCGCAGGACGGTGATTTTGCTGGAATCGTAATTGCCGTTCGGGACAGGAATCGTTTCGTCGGTCATTCGCTTCGGTCGGCTGCAGGGCACCTGTGCCGACCAGGTTTCGCGAGAGCGCGGGGCGACACATTAGCTATAGGGATTGAGGCCGAAATTATAGCATTTCGCGGCCGTGATTCCGCCCGCCATCCAGCGCCAAAACTAGCGTTTCAGGATCTGGCCATGTTCCACGTGAAACATGACGGCGGTTGTTGTCAGCTCTTCCAGTGCGGATGGGACTTCTGTGCCGGTGACGAAAACCTGGGCGCCGCTGGCAAGCAGGCGCTGCAACACCCGACGCTGATGGTGGCGGTCCAGCTCAGAGGCCAGGTCGTCGAGGGCCATGATTGGCCATTCCCCGCGCCGTCCGGCGTAGTCTTCCGCCTGCGCCAGCAAGGCCGACAAGGCGGTCAGCTTGGCCTGGCCGCGCGACAAGGTTTCCTGATTGGGATGGCTGGCGTAATTGATGCGCCAATCGGCACGATGCGGGCCCGCGGTGGTGTAGCCGACACCACGATCACGATCGCGCGCCAGGAGTAATGCATCCACCAGGGAGAATTCGTTCCTGCGCCAACCTGGCTGGAAATCGATGCTGCTGTGGCCGAGGGACGGTACCAACTCCTCGGCCACAGCCGCCAGCCGGGGCTGCAGCTGCTCCAGATACTGCTGCCGGTGGCGAGTGATGACCTCCCCCGCCTCGGCGAGCTCCAGATCCCAGGCGTCCAGCTGCGCGGCAGCGGCACCCGACTTGAGCAGGGCGTTGCGTTGTTTCAGGGCCCTGGCATAACGCCGCCACAAGGGCAGGAAGCCTGGTTCCACGTGGAACAAGCCCCAATCAATGAATCGCCTTCTGGGTTCGCCGCCTCCCGTCACCAGTGCATGGCTGCCGGGCTCGAAACTGACGACCGCCAAGGCGGCACATAGCTCGCCAAGCTGAGCCACGTTCTGGCCATCCAGACGTCCAACCCAGGCTTGCCCGGTATGGCGCAGGCCGGCGCGGCGAAGCCGGGCTTCAGGACCTTCCCGCCACTCCACGAACACCTCGACCGCCTCCGCCCCGGTGCGCACCAGGCCATCGCGCACCCGGCCACGGAAGCTGCGCCCGTAGGCCATCAGGTGCAGGGCTTCGAGCAGGCTGGTCTTGCCGGCGCCGTTATCCCCGGTAATCAGGTTCAAGCCTGGGTCGGGGTCGAGCACCACGGAATCGAAGCGCCGCAAGCCCGAGGCGGTGAGGCGAACTACCTGCATGACGCTGCCCTAAAACGACTTCGCCCGGTAATGCCCGGGCGAGGTGATAGATGTTCCACGTGAAACAAAGGGGAGGTCACAGGCGCAGTGGCATCACCACATGCCGGGACTTCTCGCTGCTGGCTTCACGCACCAGGGCCGAGGAATTGGCATCGCGCAGCTGGATGATGATGAACTCATCGCGCAGGGCCGACAGCGCATCGAGCAGGTAGTTGACGTTGAAGCCGATCGCAAGGTCACTGACCTTGGTGTCGGCCTCGATTTCCTCCTGGGCCTCTTCCTGCTCGGGATTGTGGGCGCTGATCTTGAGCTGGCCGGGCGAAACTTCGACTCTGACTCCCCGGTACTTCTCGTTGGACAGGATCGCGGCGCGCAGCAGGGCGGCCCGCAGCACTTCGCGATCCAGCTTGACCTCGCGGTCGGCACCGATCGGGATCACCGCGGCATAGTCCGGGAAACGTCCGTCGATCAGCTTGGAGGTGAAGGTCACGTCGTCACGCTTGACCCGAATGTGGTTGCGACCGACCTCCAGCTCCAGCTCGCGGTCGCCGCCTTCCAGCAGGCGCTGCAGTTCGGTCACGCCTTTGCGCGGGACGATGATCTGACGTTTGGCGCCCGCAGCGCTTTCCAGGGTGGTCTCGCACAGGGCCAGGCGATGCCCGTCGGTGGCCACGCAACGCAGGGTCTTGTCGGCCAGGTCGAAGAGCAGGCCGTTGAGGTAGTAGCGCACGTCCTGCTGGGCCATGGCGAACGCGGTGCGTTCGATCAGCTCCTTCAGCGCCGCCTCGGGCACGTTGACCCGCTCGGTGGCCTCGACTTCGTCGACCGAAGGGAAATCATTGGCCGGCAGGGTCGCTAGGGTGAAACGGCTGCGACCAGCCGACACCGTGACCTTGTCGCCGGTCTGGGACACGGTGACCTTGCTGCCATCGGGCAGGGCACGGACGATCTCGAACAGCTTGCGGGCCGGGATCGTGGTTTCGCCGTCCTGCGCGTCATCCACCGCACTGCGCGCGATCATCTCCACTTCCAGGTCGGTGCCGGTCAGCGAGAGCTGCCCGCCTTGCACCTGGACCAGGAAATTGGCCAGGACCGGCAAGGTCTGACGGCGTTCAACGACATTGACGACTTGCGCCAATGGCTTCAGGAAAGCTTCGCGCTGCAGACTGAAACGCATCAGATGCTGGCCCCTACGCTCTGGATCTTAAAAGAGGAATAAATCAAAAACTGGTGGTGATGGTAGCGCCGATTTCAGTTGAAAACCACTTCAACTGTTTGAAAACAAAGCATTTTATAGAAAGAAAACCCATGTATTAAAGCCTGTGGATAACCGGCACGACCTGTGGATAAATGTAGGGGTGCTTTTCGTCCCCGACTTATCCACAAGGCTTGAGCGGCTTTATTCACTGAGTTTGCGGATCAGCTTGTCCCAGTCCTCGTGCAGCTTGCCATCGGTCTCCATCAGGTTGCGGATCTGGCGGCACGCATGCAGCACGGTCGTGTGGTCACGTCCGGCGAACGCGTCCCCGATTTCGGGCAGGCTGTGTTCGGTCAGTTCCTTGGCCAGGGCCATCGCCACCTGTCGCGGGCGCGCCAGGGAGCGCGTACGCCGCTTGGACAGCAAATCCTTGACCTGCAGACCGTAATAGTCTGCCACGGTCTTCTGGATGTTGGGGATGCTGATCGCCTGTTGCTGCGCGCGCAGCAGATCGCGCAGGGTTTCCTGGGCGAATTCCGGGGTGATCGCCCGACCGGTGAAGTTGGCGCGCGCGGTCAGCGTGTTCAACGCGCCTTCCAGATCGCGCACGTTGGAGCGCATCTTCTTGGCCAGCAGGAAGGCGACATCGTCGGGAATCTGCGCCCCGCGTTCGCGCGCCTTGGCCAACACGATGGCCGCACGGGTCTCGAAATCCGGCGGCTCGATCGCCACCGACAGGCCCCAGGCCAACCGCGACTTCAACCGCGGTTCCAGGCCCTCCACTTCGCGCGGATAGCGATCGCAGGTCAGGATGATCTGTTGGCGGCCGTCGAACAGCGCGTTGAAGGTGTGGAAGAACTCTTCCTGGGTGCGGTCCTTGCCAGCGAAGAACTGGATGTCATCAATCAGCAATGCATCCACCTGCTGGAAACGGCGCTTGAACTGGTCCATCGATTTCTCGATCAGGGCCTTGGTCATGGCGCTGAAGAACTGTTCCGAGCGCAGGTACAACACCCGCGCACCTGGGTTGAGCCGGCGCAGTTCGTTGCCGGCGGCGAACATCAGGTGGGTCTTGCCCAGGCCGGTGCCGCCATACAGCAGCAGCGGATTGTGCGAGCGGTCGCCGGGTTTCTGCGCGGCTTGCCAGGCGGCGGCGCGGCCCAGTTGGTTGCTACGGCCTTCGACGAAATTGTCGAAGGTGTAGTGCGAATCCAGGTTGCCGGCATAGGCTTCGGCCGCGGCAAAATTCGTGGCCGTTGCGGCTGCGGAGGGTTCGACGATGCGCGCGCGCGAACCGATCTCCAGGGACACGTCGCGGTGGCCGGCGAAATGGCCGAGCAGGTCCTGGATGCGGGACAGGTAGCGCTCGCGCACCTGCTCGACGATGAAGGCGTTCGGCGCGTACAGGACCATGGCGTCGCTGCGCTGCTCGGCCTGCAGGGGTTTGAGCCAGGTGTGTACATCCTCGGCCGGCAATTCGGCTTCCAGGCGTTCGAGGCAGCGGGGCCAAGCATCCATCGCGGGCAGCAAGTCAGATTCGTCGGGAGTGGCGTGCGCGCGACGAATGAACGACGCGGGACGCAGGTGAAAACTCAATCTGGCAGGTTATCACGCACAAGCTCGGGGGATGGGATGGCCCGCCGGTATTCGGCCTGGGGCAAGCCTGAGTAGCCGTCGCAGACGGTTTCTTCGGCCCGCACAAGCAGTAGTTGCCCTAAGCCTGCAGTCCGTATAGAATTTCCGGTTCTTTCCTTCGCAACTCGCCCGAGGGCCCCATGGCCACCAAGCGCACCTACCAACCCAGCAACCTCAAGCGCAAGCGCGACCATGGCTTCCGTGCCCGCATGAAGACCGCCGATGGCCGCAAGATCCTGGCCCGTCGCCGCGCCAAGGGCCGCACGCGCCTAAGCGCCTGATGGGCTTGCCGCAGCCTGCGGCCGAGTCTGTCCATGCAAGTCATCCACACTGAAGTTCGCGCAGCCCTGCGCGGACTTTTTTTCGTGGCGCAAACACGATGAACGCATCGTTCCCGCGCAGCGCACGGGTGCGCACGGGCGCCGAATACGCACGTATCTTCGAAAAAGCCCGGCGCACTTCCGATCCGATCCTGAGCCTGCACTGGCAGGCGGGCGAATCGCCGGCGAAGCTGGGACTGGCGGTGTCGCGCAAGGTTGATCCGAACGCGGTGGGGCGCAACCGAATCAAGCGCGTGTTCCGCGACCAGTTCCGCAAGCTGCGCGCACAGCTGCCGCCGGGCGACTACGTGGTGGTGGCGCGGGTGGCCGCGGCCAAGGCCGACAATGCCGAGCTGCGCGCGACTTTCCTGCGAACGCTGATCCGCGCCGGCGCATTGCCCGCATCGGCCGCGACCGGCACAATGCCGCCGGTCACGAGTACACCGTCCTCCTCTTCGCTTCCCTCCCTTTCCCGCAACACGTCCAAGCCGGACGTCCCCGCCGGTTGAGAATGCCTGTCCGATGAACCAGACCCGTGTCTTCCTGATTTTCGCCTGGCTGATGGTGGCGACCCTGTTGTGGATGGAGTGGGGCAAGTTCAATGCGCCCAAGCCGGCCGCCTTGCCGACAGCCACGACGCAACCGCAGCCGGCGAGCGTCGGTTCGGTGCCTGCCGCCGTCGCCGCGCCGCAGCCTTCGGTGACCGCCGGCGTACCCGCTGCCGCGCCAGTGAGCTCCACCGCTACCGCCAGCAGTAACGTCTCGCCCACCGCGCAGCGCGTCGTGGTCAGCAGCGACCTGTTGCGCCTGACCATCGACGGCGGCAACGTCCTTGAAGCCGTGCTGTTGAAGTATCCGCAGAGCAAGGCCGCCGGCAGTCAGCCTGTGGTGCTCTTCAGCCAGGACCCGGCGCATTTCTATGCCGCGCAAAGCGGTTGGATCAGCACCAGTAACAAGGCGCCCACCCATCTAGCCGGCTTTGTTCCTGAAAATGGGGCCGGCACCGTGGTACTCGCGCCTGGCGCAGCTTCGGTGTCGGTACCGTTCGTATGGAACGGCCCCGATGGCGTGAGCATCCGTCGCACGTATACCCTCAAGCGCAACGACTATGCCGTGGTCGTCCGCGACGAAGTCGTCAACAACGGCAGTGCGCCGTGGCAGGGCACGATCTACCGCCAGCTCGAACGTCAGCCGCCGGTGATCAAGACCGGCATGACCAATCCCGAATCCTTCAGCTTCAGCGGCGCGACCTGGTACAGCACCGAGAAGCAGTACGAGCGCCTCAAGTTCGCCGATTACCTGGACGACGGCAAGCTGGACCAGACCGCGACCGGCAGCTGGGTCGCGTTCCTGCAGCACCATTTCTTCAGCGCGTGGATCCCCGATCCGAAGACCAAGGTCAACATCCAGACCGACGAGATTTCCGGACGTGCGCTGATCCGTGAAATAGGGCCGGGCGTGAACGTCGGGCCGCGACAGCAGGACGCCACCGAGGCGCGCCTGTACGTCGGTCCGAAACTCATCGACCAGATGAAGGCGCAGGGCGTGCCCGGATTGCACCGTGCCGTCGATTACAGCCAGTTCTCGATCTTCGACTTCATCGGCCAAGGCCTGTTCTGGGTTCTCAATTTCCTGCACGGCTTCATCGGCAACTGGGGCTGGGCCATCATCGGCCTGGTGATCCTGGTCAAGCTGGCGCTGTATCCGCTGTCGGCGGCGCAGTACAAGAGCTTCGCCAAGATGCGCCAGTTCCAGCCGCGCATCGCGCAGTTGAAGGAACGCTACGGCGACGACCGGCAGAAGTTCCAGACCGCGATGATGGAGCTGTACAAGAAGGAGAAGATCAACCCGATGGGCGGCTGCCTGCCGATCCTGGTGCAGATGCCGATCTTCCTGGCCCTCTATTGGGTGCTGGTGGAATCGGTGGAGTTGCGCCAGGCGCCGTGGTTCCTGTGGATCCAGGACCTGACCGCGCGCGACCCGTACTTCATCCTGCCGGCGACCAACATGGTGGTGATGTGGCTGACCCAGAAGATGACGCCGTCGCCGGGCATGGATCCGATGCAGCAGAAGATGATGCAGTTCATGCCGCTGGTGTTCGGCGTGATGATGGCTTTCTTCCCATCGGGCCTGGTGCTGTATTGGGTCACCAACGGAAGCCTGGGCTTGTTGCAGCAGTGGTGGATGACCAAGCGCCACGGGCAGCCGCCGGCCGCGCCCGTCGCCGACGCCAAGCCGAAAGCGATCAGCAAGTAGCCAGCGCAGACGCAAGACAGGAAACCCGCCGAAAGGCGGGTTTCCTTTTTCACGAGAACGGATTTGCAATGCCGTCCGCCTGGTATGCAAGACTCATCCCATGAAGTCCGCACCCATGAACAACACCGACACCGACACCATCGTCGCAATCGCCACCGCAGCCGGAGCAGGCGGGGTAGGTATCGTGCGTCTGTCCGGTCCGCGCGCGCGCGCCATCGCCGAGGGAATATGCGGGCGAGGCCTGAAACCACGTCACGCCCACCACGTCCGTTTCGTGGAAGAGGGCGGGGAAGCCATCGATGACGGCATCGCCTTGTCGTTTCCAGGACCCAACAGCTTCACCGGCGAAGACGTGGTCGAACTGCAGGCGCACGGCAGCCCGGTGGTGTTGCAGCAACTGGTTGCGCGCGCCTGTGCACTCGGTGCGCGGCCTGCGCGTCCGGGCGAATTCAGCGAGCGCGCCTTCCTCAACGAGCGGCTCGACCTGGCCCAGGCTGAAGCCATCGCCGACCTGATCGCCGCTTCCGACACCCGCGCCGCCCGCGCGGCGCGGCGCGCGCTCGACGGCGTGTTTTC
>JAKFDG010000193.1:0-2976 GCA_036677285.1 Pseudoxanthomonas sp. | reverse complement strand
CTCGACCTGAGCATCCCGGTCGGCAAGGATTCACTGTCGATGCAGGCGCAGTGGAACGTCGACGGCGTTGCGCAAAAATCGGTCTCGCCGGTGTCCTTGGTGATCACCGCCTTCGCGCCGGTTGCCGACGTGCGCACGCAACTGACCCCGCTGCTGTCGCGCGAAGGGGACAGCGAGCTGTGGTTGATCGGACTGGGCGCCGGCAAGAAGCGCCTGGGCGGATCGGTGCTGGCGCAGTGCTACCCCGATGCCCATGCGGACGGTGCATTGCCCGCATTTGCCGGCGAGAATCCCGAAGACGGCGTTCCCGATCTCGACGATCCGCAGCGCCTGCGCGATTTCTTCCACCTGATCCGCGATGCGCGCGAGGCCGGTCTGTTGCTGGCCTACCACGACCGCAGCGACGGTGGCGCATTCGCCACCCTGTGCGAAATGGCCTTCGCTGCGCATTGCGGCCTGGAGATCACCCTGGATGGCTGGGGCGACGATCCATTCCGCACCCTGTTCGCCGAAGAGCTGGGCGCGGTGGTGCAGGTGGCGGATGAGGATCGGGCCGCGTTCGCCGACCTGGTCGAGCGCCACGCCCTGACCGAATGCACCCAGCGCATTGCCCGTCCCACCAGCGCCGCGGCGATCCGCGTCCAGGAGGATGGCGAGGTGCTGACCGAGTGGCGCTGGGAAGAGCTCTTCGACGCCTGGTGGTCGGTCAGCCATGCGATGCAGAAGTTGCGCGACAACCCGGAGTCGGCGGACGAGGAGCGGGCCATCGCGCGTGATTTCGCGGCGAAGGGCATCACCCCGAAACTGACTTTCGATCCCGCCGAAGACATCGCCGTACCGTACATCGCCGCTGCTGCGAAACCCAAGGTCGCGATCCTGCGCGAGCAGGGCGTCAATGGCCAGATCGAGATGGCTGCGGCCTTCAACCGCGCCGGCTTCGACGCCTACGACGTGCACATGAGCGACCTGATTCACGGCAGGGTGAAGCTGGACGGTTTCGCCGGTTTCGCCGCCTGCGGCGGGTTCAGCTACGGCGACGTGCTCGGCGCGGGGCGTGGCTGGGCGACCTCGATCCTGGAGCGCAATGAACTGCGCGATGCGTTCGAGGCTTTCTTCGCCCGCGACAACTCCTTTTCACTGGGCGTGTGCAACGGCTGCCAGATGCTGAGCCAGCTGAAGGACATCATTCCCGGCGCCGGGCGCTGGCCGCGTTTCCTGCGCAACCGCAGCGAGCAGTTCGAAGCGCGCCTTTCGTTGCTGGAGGTGGCGGAATCGCCGTCGATCTTCCTGCGCGGCATGGCCGGTTCGCGCATCCCGGTGGTGGTCTCGCATGGCGAGGGCCGTGCCGAGTTCGACAGTGCCGCCGATCAGTCCGCCGCGCGCATCGGCTTGCGCTACGTCGATGGCGACGGTCGCGTCGCCACGCAGTACCCGCTGAACCCGAACGGTTCGCCCGATGGTATCGCCGGCCTGACCAGCGATGATGGCCGCTCCACCATCCTCATGCCGCATCCGGAGCGCACCCTGCGCAGCGCCAATCTCAGCTGGCGTCCGGGCGGGTGGCCGGAAGACTCGCCATGGCTGCGGATGTTCCGCAATGCGCGGGCGTGGGTGGGCTGAGCCTGTGCATCGGCCCGCTGCAATGCGGGCTGACCACGATGGGCGTGATGGTGCATTGCCCGGAGCCATTGCGCGTCGGACGGGTTAAAGTCCACCCCGAGCTTCGGAGCATCGCGTGAACGCAATTGCTGCTGACAACGGAACATTGGCTGGCGCCGACGAACGCATCGTCGAGGCGCTGCTGGCCAGGGGAAAGCTGAAAGAGGCCGACCTGGCCCGCGCCCGCCGCCTGCAGGAGGAAACCGGCGGCAGCCTGCTGTCGTTGTTGACCCGGCTGGGGCTGATTTCCGAACGCGACCATGCCGAAACCTGTGCCGAAGTGCTCGGCCTGGGGCTGCTCAACCTCAAGCAGGTGCCGGAAATGCCGCCGGAACTGGTACCGGAGGCGCAACCGCTGTCGCCGCGATTCCTCAAGCAGTTCCATGTCTGCGTGCTGGGCGAAGACAAGGGCCTGCTGGACCTGTGGATGGCCGATCCCTACGACCAATACGCAATCGAGGCGGTACAGCTGGCGACTGGTTCCCCGGTGCGTCCTTGGGTTGGCCTGCGCTCGGAAATCGACGACCTGATCGAACGCTGGCATGGCCAGGGTCGCAGCGCGATGGGCACGATCATCGAGGACGCCGATGGCGAAAGCACCGGCAACCTCGACGATGTCGAACACCTGCGCGACCTCGCGTCCGAAGCGCCGGTGATCCGCCTGGTCAACCTGGTGATCCAGCGTGCGGTCGAATTGCGCGCCTCGGACATCCATATCGAACCATTCGAGAACCGCCTGAAGGTGCGCTATCGCGTCGATGGCGTGCTGGAGGAGGGCGAAAGCCCGCCGGCCAACCTGACCGCGGCGGTGATCAGCCGGGTCAAGATCATGGCCAAGCTCAATATCGCCGAGCGCCGCCTGCCGCAGGACGGCCGCATCATGCTGCGCGTGCAGGGCAAGGAACTGGACCTGCGCGTCAGCACCGTGCCCACCGCGCACGGCGAATCGGTGGTGATGCGGTTGCTCGATCGCGAAACTGTGGTGTTCGATTTCCACAAGCTCGGCTTCACCGACAACTTCCTGCCGCAGTTCCAGAAGGTGCTGGAACAGCCGCACGGGATCCTGCTGGTCACCGGCCCCACCGGTTCCGGCAAGACCACCACGCTGTACACCGCGCTGAGCAAACTCAATACCGCCGACGTCAAGATCATCACCGTCGAGGATCCGGTCGAGTACCAGATCGAGGGCATCAACCAGATCCAGGCCAAGCCGCAGATCGGCCTGGACTTCGCCCACGCCCTGCGCAGCATCGTGCGCCAGGACCCGGACATCATCATGATCGGCGAAATGCGCGACCTGGAAACCGCGCGCATCGC
>JAKFDG010000192.1:0-6584 GCA_036677285.1 Pseudoxanthomonas sp. | reverse complement strand
CTGCTGGGCGGCGTGCGGGTGATTGGGGCCTGCGTAGACCTTGAGCTTGCGGTACATCTCGCGGCCCAGGGTGTTCTTCGGCAGCATGCCCTTGACGGCGATCTCGATCACGCGCTCGGGGTGGCGCTCCAGCGCCTGCGCCAGGGTTTCGCTCTTGAGGTTGCCGATGTAACCGGTGAAACGGTAGTACATCTTGTCGGCCAGCTTGTTGCCGGTCACGTGGATCTTCTCGGCGTTGATCACCACCAGGTAATCGCCGGTATCGACGTGCGGGGTGTAGACGGGCTTGTGCTTGCCGCGGAGGCGGCGGGCCAGCTCGGTGGACAGGCGACCGAGGGTCTTGCCTGCTGCGTCGACGACGTACCAGTCACGCTGGACGGTCTCGGACTTGGCGCTAAACGTATTCATGAAGGAACTCGATGTTGTTTGGTCGGGCTGATTGCGCCGGGGAAATCCCCTGCGGAACTTTGCCACGCGTTGTAAGGGTGGAACGAAAGAGGCGGGATTGTACGTATCGCCGTGCTGCATTGCAAGCAAACCCGGGCCGGCAGGAGGGTATGCCAGGCCCCTGCGGCAGACTCCACGCTCGCCAGCCGGCACAATACCGGCCATGAACTCCCGCACCCTCTCCCTGCTCGACCGGTTGTTGGTCGATGCCCAGAACGCCCTCGGCACCCTGGCCGGCAAACCGGTCGCCCGCCGCCCCAACCCCGCCGAAGCCACGCCGGAAGTGGAACTGGACCCGACCGAGCGCCGCCATGCCGCTGGCCTGATGCGGATCAACCACGTAGGCGAAATCTGCGCCCAAGCCCTGTACATGGGCCAGGCAGCAGTGGCGCGGGATCCGGCGACGCGTGCCCATCTGCTGGAAGCGGCCCAGGAGGAGACCGACCACCTGGTCTGGTGCGCCGAACGCCTGGACGAACTGGACAGCCGCCCGAGCCTGTTCAACCCGATCTGGTACGCCGGCAGCTACGCCATCGGCACGCTGGCCGGGCTGCGCGGCGATGGCTGGAACCTGGGCTTCGTGGTGGAAACCGAGCGCCAGGTGGAGGCCCACCTGGACGAACACCTGCAGACCCTGCCCGAGGCCGACCTGCGCAGCCGCGACATCCTGCGCACCATGAAAGCCGACGAAGCGCGCCATGCCGAGCAGGCCGAGCAGGCCGGCGCCCGCCTTCTGCCCCAACCCATCCCTACGCTGATGACCGCTGCTTCCAACCTGATGAAGGCCGTGGCCTACCGGCTCTGATCCTCGCGCCTGCCGGGTTCAGGCAGCAGAGGTCAGTTTCAAGCCGATCACCCCGGCCACGATCACCGCGATGCACAGCAACCTCGCCGGTGAAGCGCTTTCCGAGAACAGCACGATCCCCAGCGTGGCCACGCCCAGCGCGCCGATGCCGGTCCAGATGGCGTAGGCCGTGCCCAACGGAATGGCCTTCAAGGCCTGGGTCAGCAGCCACAGGCTGATCGCCGCCGACGCCACCGTGCCCACGCTGGGCCACAGGCGGGTGAAGCCCTCGGTGTATTTCAGGCCAATGGCGAAGCCGATTTCGAACACGCCCGCGAGCAGCAGATAGAGCCAGGCCATGATGGTTTCCTCGTTGATGGACGCATAAAGCGAAAACGGCCCGGGGCTTTCGCCACGGACCGCCGTCGGTCTTGGTATCGCAAGGATGAAGCCTTGCGTGCGGGTCGTCCCGCCTGTCTACGGAACGCAGGATAGCCCCGCGATCCCGAATCCCGCGTAACCCGCCGCTTACTCGACCAGGTTGCGCCCGTGGAACAGTTCCTCGATCTCGCGCTTCAACAGCGCCTCGATCTTCATGCGTTCCTTGAACGACAGGTTCTTGGCCTTTTCCTCGAACAGGTACTGGTCCAGGTCGAAGTCCTTCAGGTGCATCTTGGTGTGGAAGATGTTCTCCTGGTAGACGTTGACGTCGAACATCTCGTAGCGGGCCTTGATGTTCTTGGCCAGGAAGTCCTGGATCGAGTTGATCTTGTGGTCGATGTAGTGCTTCTTGCCCTTCACGTCGCGGGTGAAGCCGCGCACGCGGTAGTCCGCCACCACGATGTCCGATTCGAAGCTCTCGATCAGGTAGTTCAGCGCCTTCAGCGGCGAGATCACGCCGCAGGTGGCCACATCGATGTCGGCGCGGAACGTGGCGATGCCGTGCTGCGGATGGGTTTCCGGGTAGGTGTGGACGGTGATGTGGCTCTTGTCCAGGTGCGCGACCACCGCGTCGGAGATGATCTCCTTGCCGGCCTGCTTCTTGTCGATCACCGGCTCTTCCGAGATCAGGATCGTCACCGATGCGCCCTGCGGGTCGTAGTCCTGGCGGGCGACGTTCAGGATGTTGGCGCCGATGATCTCGGCCACGTCGGTCAGGATCTGGGTCAGGCGGTCGGCGTTGTATTCCTCGTCGATGTACGCGATGTAGCGCTGGCGCTCCTCTTCGGAGACCGCGTAGCAGACGTCATAGATGTTGAAGCTCAGCGCCTTGGTGAGGTTGTTGAAACCTTGCAGCCTGAGGCGAGGCAGTGGTTTGACCACGGCGGTGATCCCTATGGGGAAGCGGCGAGGGGCGCGATTATGCGGCAAATGGGATGACAGCGGAATGTCTCCGCTGGCCGGGGTTTGCCGTTTCCCTCGTATTGAGACTAAGCTTCCTGATCTTAGCCTCCGTTAATCCCCCATGAGCATAGGCACCCCTATTTCCAACCCCGCGCGCATCGCAGCGAGCCCGCTGACGCCCGATGCCGCGACCATCGAACGCTTCCTGGCGCACTGCCACCGCCGGCGCTACCCGGCCCGCGCCGATGTGTTCCGCCCCGGCGACCCCGCCGGCACCCTGTATTACGTGGTCAATGGCTCGGTCAGCATCATCACCGAGGAGGACGACGACCGCGAACTGGTCCTGGGCTATTTCGGCACCGGTGAATTCGTCGGCGAAATGGGCCTGTTCATCGAATCCGACCGCCGCGAAGTGATCCTGCGCACCCGCACCCAGTGCGAGCTGGCCGAGATCAGCTACGACCGGCTCCACCAGCTGTTCATGGGCACCCTGGCCGGCGATGCGCCACGGCTGCTCTACTCGATCGGCTCGCAGCTGTCGCGGCGCCTGCTGGACACCAGCCGCAAGGCCAGCCGCCTGGCCTTCCTCGACGTCACCGACCGCATCGTGCGCACCCTGCACGACCTGGCCCGCGAGCCCGAGGCCATGAGCCATCCCCAAGGCACCCAGCTGCGCGTGTCGCGGCAGGAATTGGCGCGCCTGGTGGGTTGCTCGCGCGAAATGGCCGGACGCGTGCTGAAGAAGCAGCAGGCCGACGGCACCCTGCACGCACGCGGCAAGACCGTTGTGCTGTACGGCACCCGCTGAGGGAAGCCGTATTGGGAAGACCGGGAAGGCGGGCATTGCCCGCCTTCTCTTTGCCTGACGAAACCACCACACCAGCTCGCGCTGCTCTTTGCTCGACAACCAATTCCGAGGCCGCCGCATGCAATGCCCCAAGTGCTCGAACGAAATGACCGAACTGCCCGATCTGCCGGCCCAGGCGCTCCGTTGCCAGCATTGCAATGGCCTGTGGTTCGAGATGCTGGCCCATGAGCAGTTGGCGCCGTTCGCCCAGCAGATCGACACCGGAAGCGTCGAACAAGGCCGTGAATACAACCGGGTCGACCGCATTGACTGCCCTGCCTGCGTCGGCAAGCAAGACCTCATACGCATGGTCGATCCGCGGCAGCCGCATATCTGGTTCGAGAGCTGCCAGAGCTGCTTCGGTCGTTTCTACGATGCCGGCGAGTTCACGGATTTCACCGAACACAGCTTCGTCGAATGGCTCAGGGACCTGGACGCCCCGGCCCGGCCGCTGTAGGCGGGAAGACGATCCGCCTATGCCGCCGGCTGGCCCGCGCGCTGCTTGCATCCCCAATTGAGGATCGGCGTGCCCGCCGGCAATACCTGGCGGAACATCTCCACCCGCTTGGCTTTCGGATTCACCACCACCGGTGCCTTCGCCGCCTGCAACAGCGGCAGGTCGGCGCTGCTGTCCGAGTACGCCACCGCGATGTCGCCGTAACCGCGCTCGCGCAGCATCCGCATTTTCTCCTCGTGGTGGCAATGGCGCGTGGCCACCACCGCGCCGAAACGCGGCCCCACGGCGGTACCGATCACCGGCACATCCTCATGGGCGACGAAACTGAGGATTGCGCGCGCCAGTTCCGGCGGCGCGCCCGTGGCCACGACCACGCGATCGCCCGCGATGCGATGCCGGCGGAACACCTCCAGCGCCACCGGCAACAAGCGCTGGCGGATTTCTTCCTGGTGCGTGGCCACGTAGCGGTCGATCAGCGCATCGAAGCTGCGCCGCCCATGCAAACCGAAGGTGCCGATCCACACGTACGCGGAAATGCCGTGGCGGCGCGTCGGCAGCCACGCCACCATCGGGCCGAGCACCGGAGTCATGGCGATGGCGACGGCGGTGCGCAGGAAATTGCGCTTCAGCAGCCAGCGCAGCACGTGGCCGAAGGAGTCTCCGTCATAAAGCGTGTGGTCGAAATCGAAAACCACCACCGGCGCATCGGACAGTGGCGTGGGATACGTTTTACTCATGTGCGAAGAATAACCGACGCAGCGCTTCACCCGGCTCCTCGGCACGCATGAAGGTCTCGCCGACCAGGAACGCGTTGACGCCGGCCGCGCGCATTTTTGCCACGTCCTCCGGCACCAGGATGCCGCTCTCGGTGACCAACAGGCGGTCCTTCGGCACCGCATCCTTCATTTCCAGGGTCACGTCCAGCGAGACCTCGAAGGTGCGCAGGTTGCGGTTGTTGATGCCGACCAGCGGCACCGGCACCTGCAGCGCGCGTTCCA
Organism: Pseudoxanthomonas sp.; assembly: GCA_036677285.1. Classification (GTDB taxonomy): domain Bacteria; phylum Pseudomonadota; class Gammaproteobacteria; order Xanthomonadales; family Xanthomonadaceae; genus Pseudoxanthomonas_A. The sequence continues at coordinate 1,707 of JAKFDG010000192.1, read as the reverse complement.
GTTCGTCGATGTCGTGCACTTCCACCAGCACGTCCATGTCCAGCTGCATCGCCAGGCCGGAGAGTTCGACCAGTTGCGAATCGTCCAGCGCGGCGACGATCAGCAGGATGCAGTCGGCGCCGAGCACGCGCGCCTCGTACACCTGGTAGGGATCGATGGTGAAATCCTTGCGCAGCACCGGCAGGGTGCAAGCGTCGCGCGCCTGCTGCAGGTAAGCGTCGGCGCCCTGGAAGAAGTCCACGTCGGTCAGCACCGACAGGCAGGCCGCGCCGCCGAACTCGTAGCTCATGGCGATGTCGGCGGGATGGAAATCCGCGCGGATCACGCCCCTGGACGGACTGGCCTTCTTCACCTCGGCGATCACCGCGGGATCGCCGTACTTGATGGCCGCATGCAGGGCATCGGCGAAGCCGCGCGTGGCCGGGGCATCAGCCGCGCGCGCAATCAGTTCGGCCAACGGCACGCGCGCGCTGCGTTCGGCGATTTCCTGCGCCTTGCGGGCGAGGATGGTGTCGAGGATGTCGCTCATGCAATTCCTGTTTGGTGCTCTCGCCGGCATTCGCGGGAAGAGGGGTCTATTTCCTGTCCCACCCGTACGCCCGCTCGACTTTCGCGATACGCAATTCGAAATGGTCGTACCAGTCGCGCCGGCCCTGCTCGCGTGCGGTGGCGTGCTCTGCGTGCTGGCGCCAGGCGAGGATCGATGCTTCGCTGTCGAAATAGGCCACGGTGATGCCGAAGCCGTCGGCACCGCGGGTGGATTCCGCGCCGAGGAAGCCGGGTTGCTGCTGCACGAGCTCGAGCATGCGCTCCGACGTGGCACCGTAACCTTCCTCGTCCTGGCCGTTGCGTCGCGAGGAGAAGATCACCGCGTAGTAAGGCGGCTTGGGCAGGGTGGCGAATCCACTGTCGCTCATTTCAAATTCCTCCGATCGATTGCGCCGACAGGGCGCGTGTAACTTCGACGAAACGTTCGAGCCTGGCCAGCGCATCGCCATTGGTGATCGCTTCGCGCGACATCGCAATGCCATCCTCGATGGTTTCGGCCACGCCGGCGACGTACAGCGCCGCGCCCGCGTTCAACACCACGATCTCGCGCGCCGGGCCGGGGCGGTTGTCGAGCACGCCCAACAGCATCGCCTTCGATTCGGCGGCGTCGGCCACGCGCAGGTTGCGGCTGGCGGACATGGCGATCCCGAAGTCCTCCGGATGCAGTTCGTATTCGGTGACCACGCCGTCGCGCAGTTCTCCGACGAGGGTGGCGGCGCCGAGCGAGATCTCGTCCATGCCGTCGCGGCCCCACACCACCAGCGCGCGTTCGGCGCCGAGTTCGTGCAGCACGCGCGCCTGGATGCCGACCAGGTCGGGATGGAACACGCCCATCAGGATGTTGGGTGCGCCGGCCGGATTGGTCAGCGGGCCGAGGATGTTGAAGATGGTGCGCACGCCCATCTCGCGCCGCACCGGAGCGACGACCTTCATCGCCGGATGGTGCACCGGGGCGAACATGAAGCCGATGCCGGCGTCGGCGATGGATCGGGCGACCTGTTCGGGTTGCAGTTCGATGGCCGCGCCCAGTGCTTCCAGCACGTCGGCGCTGCCGGACTTGGAGGACACGCTGCGGTTGCCGTGCTTGGCGATGCGCGCGCCCGCGGCCGCGGCGACGAACATCGAGCAGGTGGAGATGTTGAAGGTATGCGAGCCGTC
>JAKFDG010000191.1:0-2977 GCA_036677285.1 Pseudoxanthomonas sp. | reverse complement strand
AAGCATTTGCCAGCGGGCGTGGTGGTGAAGGCGAGTTGGTCGCTTGTTGAGTGGGCGAGGCAAGGTCTGCAGGCCACCATTAAAACCCTCAAGTGGGATGAAGCCGCGCCACGCGAGTGTGGCTGCGGATTCCGCTCGCACTCGGACACCCATTCCGCTCGCATCCGGACAGTGATTCCGGGCTGATCCGGACACTCATTCCGGAAGCATCCGGACACTGATTCCACGCCCACTCGGACACCCCGGCAGGGGCGGCGCAGGATTTTCGTTCACTACTATCGACCTCTTTTCGGAACGCAGAGGTCGTCGTGGAGCGGTTATCCATGCGCAAGATTCGCGAGGCGTTACGCCTCAAATTTGACAGTGGGCTATCCACCCGCAAGATCGCCCGCAGCCTGGGCATCGGGCACAGCAGTGCAGGTGATTACCTGTGTCGTTTCGCGGCCAGCGGTCTGCGTTGGCCGCTGCCGGCGGGCCTATCCGATGCTGAGCTGGAGCGTCAGCTGTTTCCGCCGCCGCCAGTGGTGCCCAGTGAGCGGCGACCGCTGCCTGACTGGCCGTTGCTGCATGCTGAGTTACGTCGCCCCGGGATGACGCTGGCGCTGCTCTGGCAGGAGTACCGGCTGGCGCACCCGCAGGGCTACCAGTACAGCTGGTTCTGCGAGCAATACCGTATCTGGGCCGGCCAGCTGGATGTGGTGATGCGCCAGGAACATCGGGCCGGGGAAAAGTTGTTTGTCGATTACGCCGGCCAGACGGTACCGGTGATTGATCGCCACACCGGCGAGATCCGTCAGGCCCAGGTGTTCGTCGCGGTGCTGGGCGCCTCCAGCTACACCTTCGCCGAGGCGACCTGGTCACAGCAGTTGCCGGATTGGCTCGGTTCGCATGCCCGTTGCTTTGCCTTCCTCGGCGGAGTGCCGGAGATCGTGGTACCGGACAACCTGCGCAGCGGGGTGAGCAAGGCGCATCGTTACGAGCCGGATCTCAACCCCAGTTACCGCGACCTGGCTGAGCACTATGGCGTGGCGGTGGTGCCGGCGCGCTCACGCAAGCCGCGCGACAAGGCCAAGGTCGAAGTCGGCGTGCAAGTGGTTGAGCGCTGGATTCTGGCGACCCTACGGCACCGGCAGTTTTTCTCGCTGGACGAGCTGAACACAGCCATTGGCGGGCTGCTGGAACGGCTCAACCAGCGGCCGTTCAAGAAGCTGCCGGGCTCGCGCCAGTCGGCGTTTGATGCCCTCGATCGGCCGGCCCTGCGCCCACTGCCGGAGCAGCCCTATGTCTATGCCGAGTGGAAGAAGGTGCGGGTACACATCGACTACCACGTCGAGGTGGACGGGCATTACTACTCGGTGCCCTACCAGTTGGTGAAGAAGCAACTGGAGGTGCGCCTGACGGCGCGCACCGTGGAATGCTTCCACGCCCAGCAGCGGGTCGCCAGCCACCTGCGCTCGGCGCACAAAGGGCGCCACAGCACGCTGACCGAGCACATGCCCAAGAGCCACCGCGAACACGCCGAGTGGACGCCACAACGGCTAATCCGCTGGGCCGAACAGACGGGGCCGCATACGGCCGGGGTGATCCAGCACATCCTCGAGCGCCGCGTGCATCCGCAACAAGGCTATCGCGCCTGCCTGGGCATCCTGCGTCTGGGCAAAACGCACGGCGAAGACCGTCTGGAAGCCGCCTGCCGGCGCGCCCTGGCACTCGGCGCGTGCAGCTACAAAAGCCTCGAATCGATCCTGCGCCAAGGGCTCGAGCAGTTGCCGCTGAGCCAGGCCAGCTTGCCACTGCTACCCGCCGACCACGCCAATGTACGCGGCGCGGCCTACTACCACTGAGGACATGACCATGCTGCACCATCCAACCCTGGACAAGCTCCAGACCCTGCACCTGACCGGCATGCTCAAGGCGCTGCACGAGCAGCAGAAGGCGCCCGGCATCGACAGCCTGAGCTTCGAGGAGCGCCTCGGCCTGCTGGTCGATCGCGAACTGACCGAGCGCGACGACAAACGCCTGAGCAGCCGCTTGCGCCAGGCCCGGCTGAAACACAGCGCCTGCCTCGAAGACATCGACTACCGCAGCCCACGCGGGCTGGACAGGGCGCTGATCCTGCAACTGAGCAGCGACCAGTGGCTGCGCGACGGGCTCAACCTGATCATCAACGGCCCCACCGGCGTCGGTAAAACCTGGCTGGCCTGCGCCCTGGCGCACCAGGCCTGCCGGGACGGCTACAGCGTGCGCTACCTGCGCCTGCCGCGGCTGCTGGAAGAGCTGGGCCTGGCCCATGGCGACGGCCGCTTCGCCAAGCTGATGAACAGTTACGCCAAGACCGACCTGTTGATCCTCGACGACTGGGGACTGGCACCCTTCACCGCCGAGCAGCGCCGCGACATGCTGGAGTTGCTGGATGACCGTTATGGCCAGCGCTCGACCCTGGTCACCAGCCAGATGCCCGTGGAGAACTGGCACGAACTGATCGGCGATCCGACCCTGGCCGATGCCATCCTCGACCGCCTGGTACACAACGCCTACCGCATCAATCTCAAAGGCGAATCCCTGCGTAAACGGACGAAGAAATTGACGGCCACGGACAGCTCAAACTAACAATGCGGCACCTGCGTCGCTTCGCTCCGACTGCCTGTCCGAATGATCGTGGAACAGGTGTCCGGATCAGCGTGGAATGAGTGTCCGAATGGCGTGGAATTCGCAGTGTGGCCTGCTACCTGGCGTTTTTCAGTTGCGTCTGAGAAGCGCGCAGGACGCTGACGGAGTCCTGCCAAGTTGGTATCAGTTTCATGCACCTAGCTGAGCCCCGACGTGTTCGATAAGTAACTTACGGGTGGCTTTGAGCAGGCGATCAGACAGTTGTGGGTCGCTGGTGCTGCGTGAAAGCAAAAGAGCACCGACCATGCTGGAAAGTAGTAGCACGCTCTGCTCTGCAGCATCCTCGCAGTCGAGTTTTGACTCAATC
>JAKFDG010000190.1:0-2073 GCA_036677285.1 Pseudoxanthomonas sp. | reverse complement strand
AGCGGTCCGGTACGCAACTCGGGACCGACCGCGCAGGCACGCAGCTTGGAATGGGCCAGGTACAGGTAGTTCTGGCGCTCGGTGATGTGGTCTGAGAACTCATTGCCGATGGCGAATCCCAGGCGGTGCGGGGTGCCGTCTGGGCCAATCAAGTAGAGCCCAACCAACTCCGGCTCCTCGCCGCCATCCAGGGCGAAATCGGGCGACGGCAGGGCCTGGCCCGGGGCCACCACCACGCTGCCATCTCCCTTGTAGAACCATTCCGGCTGCGCGCCGGGCCGGCCCTGGCGTGGAATGCCACCCTCCACGCCCCACTGGAAAACCTTCATCGAATCGGTGAGGCTGCCGGCGTGGGCATGGTCCTGCAGGTTCTGGTGCATGGCATCGCGGGTGGCGGCGCTACCCAGGTGGGTCAGGCCGGTGCCGGTGACGCGCATATGGGCCGAATCGGGATGGGCCAACGGGGTCAGCACCCGGTCCTCGCGCAGCAGCGTCGCATAGTCCAACGACTCGTCGCCCTGCTCCTGTGCAGCCTGCTGCTCAAGGTCGCGATTGGCTGCGATGGCTGCGGTGGCTAGTGCATAGGTAGTCCTGGAACTTCCCAGGAGACACACGCGGGCTCCGTCCTGGTCGATCACGCCGACCCGAGCTTCCCCGGCATCGTCAACTAGCTGGATCAGTCGCATTGCTCCGCCTGCAGTCGTGGGCCACGGTGCGACACGCAGTTCCTCTTTGGAAATACCGTGCCAGACCGCATTCTGCCGGCACTAGTCATATACAACAACTCAATTTTTGTGATTAATATATATATACATCTGTATAGGTGAGAGAAGTTTCGTGGCCCAAAGCTCCCCCTGGTTCATGCGCGCCCGCCTCAAGGCCCGGCAGCTGATGCTGTTGATCGCGATTGATGACGAAGGCAGCACCCAACGCGCCGCGGAAGTGTTGAACATGTCCCAGCCGGCGGCGTCGAAGATGCTCAAGGACCTGGAGGACACGATGGGGGTGTTGCTGTTTGAGCGACTGCCGCGCGGCATGCAGCCGACCTGGTATGGCGAGACCATGATCCGCCACGCGCGCATTGCCCTCTCCAGCCTGAGCGAAGCCGGCGCCGAGATCGAAGCGCTGAAGGCCGGCTATTACGGCAGCGTCAGTGTCGGCGCGATCACGGGCCCGGCAATGAACCTGCTGCCGGCGGCAATGGTTCAGATCACCCGCGACCATCCGCTGCTACGCGTTTCCCTATTGGTAGAGAGCAGTGATGTGCTGCTGGAGATGCTGTCGCAGAACAAGCTCGACATCCTCGTCGCGCGCTTGTTCGCCCGCCACGACAAACGCAACCTGCACTATGAAGCGCTGGCCGAGGAACAGGTTTCGGCCATCGTCCGTCCGCACCATCCGATCCTGGAAATCGAACAACCCTCGCTAGCCGAATTGGCACTCGCCGGCTGGATCGTGCCGCCCGCCGGCAGCGTGCTGCGCCATCGCTTCGAACTGATGTTCCAGAGCGCCGGACTGGAGCCGCCCAAGCGAATCATCGAGAGTTCGGCCCTTGCGTTCCTGCCGCGCATGCTGGAGGAAAGCGACTACATGGCGGTGGTGCCCACCGATGTCGCACGCTATTACGCCAAGCACAATATCGTCTCCATCGTGCCGGCGGAACTCTCGTGCCGGATGGATCATTTCGGCCTCATCACTCGCAACGATTGGTTGCTCTCGCCCGGCGCCAAGGTCATGTTGCAGGCGCTCAAGGCCGCGGCCGTGCCGGTGTACGGCGTCGATCTATCCTCGGGCACGCCCGAGGGTTGAGGCGACCGCAGTCGCAGCCACGCCATCGCAACGACTGCGTGCTCAAGTCCAGCCGGCGTCGACCACGAATTCCTGCGCAGTGATGGCGCGGGCCTGATCCGAGGCCAGGAACAGCGCCATGGCGGTGATGTCTTCGGGCATCACCTTGTCCGGCAGGCATTGGTTGCGCAGCAGGTCGCGCTCGCTGGCCGCATCCAGCCACAGGGTCACCTGGCGCTCGGTCATGACCCAGCCCGGAGTCAGCACGTTGATGCGGATGCGGTC
>JAKFDG010000189.1:0-6945 GCA_036677285.1 Pseudoxanthomonas sp. | reverse complement strand
CCGCCCGGGTTTCGACACTCTCGACCAGCAGTTCGTCGTCGACGGGGTCCGGCAGGCGCGGCGCCTGGCCAACCGCCATCATCCCGACGATCAGCAGCGCGCCGCCGATCGCCAGGCTCAATAGGGTTGTGTAGAGATTGTGGTTCATGGGACCCCCCTGCGTTGGGTGAGTGGTGTTGTATGTAACTATAACACCTAAACACAGGACGTCAATATGTCGTGTCAACTTTGTGACCCAACTGAAGGCATACTTCCTCCACGCCCTGTCTGGACCGGAACATGAAGCTCAACTCATTGAAATTATTGATATTCACCGCACTTGTCCTGATCGCGAGCATGGCTTGGGCCGGGGAATTGCTGAACCAAACCTATCGTCCGCTGGCCGGGAAGACGACGGTCAACCTGAAGTCCACCTATGGCGGCCAGGTGTTGCTGGTGGTCAATACGGCCAGCAAATGCGGTTTCACCCCCCAATACGAGGGTCTGGAGGCCCTGCAAAAGCAGTACGCCGCGCAGGGCTTCGCGGTGCTGGGTTTCCCCTCCAACGACTTCATGGGCCAGGAGCCGGGCAGCGAGGCGCAGATCAAGGAGTTCTGCACGCTGACCTATGGAGTGAAGTTCCCGATGTTCGAGAAGGTCCACGTCAAGGGACCGGAGACCACGCCGCTGTATCGCGAACTGGCGAAGGCCACTGGCGTCGCGCCGGGCTGGAACTTCCACAAATACCTGATCGCACGCGATGGCCGGGTGGTGGCGAACTTCTCCAGCAAGATCAAGCCGGACGATCCCAGGCTGGTCGCGGCAATCGAACGCGAACTGAAGGCGTCGCGCCCGGTCAAGTGAGCCGGGGCGAATGACGCGTCGTGCATGCGACAATGCGCGCCTCGCGCTGGCGTGCTGGCGCAATATCCAATGATCCAGGAGTGATGAATGAAGCGGTCGGTGCGCGGCGTAGCCGCATTGGTGACAGCCACTTTGGCGATGATGGGAGGCAGCTCGTTGGCACAGGAAAAGACCACGCTCGTGAGCGAGCGCGACAAGGTCAGCTATGCGGTGGGCATGGACGTAGGCAAGTCGTTCGCGCCGGTGGGTGAATTCATCGACCTGGGCGCATTCGAACGCGCGGTGAAGAATGCCTTTGATGGCGGAAAGCCGCTGCAGTCCGAAGCCGAAGCCAAGGCCACCGACCAGGCACTGCGCATGAGCCTGGCGGTCAAGCAGGGCGCTGCCGTCCCGGGCATGCCTCCGGGTGCGCAACCGCCTGCGGTGGCCAAGGACAAGGTAGGCCTGATGCTGGGCGACCGCGCCGTTGGACCTTCGCTTGCACCATTGAAGGAGGACATCGACCTCAATGTGTTCATGCAGGCCTTGCGCACCTCCATCGCCAAGGGCCAGCTGCTGCTGACCGAACAGGAAGCCATGGCCACCATGCAAGCCTATATGGCCAAGAAGCAAAGCACGGCCGGTCAGAAGAACCGCGACGAAGGCGCCGCTTTCCTCAGCAAGAACAAATCCACCAAGGGCGTCATCACCACGCCGTCGGGCCTGCAGTACATGGTCCTGCGCCAGGGCAATGGCGCCCGGCCCAACCCGGGCAGCCGGGTACGCGTGAACTATGAAGGCAAGCTGCTCAATGGCACCGTGTTCGACAGTTCCTACCAGCGCGGCGAAGCGGCGGAATTCGGCTTGAACCAGGTGATCCCGGGCTGGACCGAAGGCGTCTCGCTGATGCCTGTCGGCGCCAAGTACCGGTTCTGGATTCCCTCCAACCTGGCCTATGGCCCCCAAGGCACCCAGGGTGGGCCGATCGGGCCGGACGCAACGCTCACGTTCGACGTCGAGCTGATGGGCATCCTGCAGTAACTCTCTAAGGATTGGTGGAACCAATATGCGGGTAGCGATTTTCGGAACCGGCTACGTCGGTCTGGTGACGGGCACTTGCCTGGCCGAAGTGGGTCATGACGTGGTGTGCGTGGATATCGACGCGTCCAAAGTGGAAGGCTTGAAGCAGGGAGTGATTCCCATCTACGAGCCTGGCCTGGAGCCGATGGTGAAGGAGAACCATGCGGCGGGACGCCTGGGCTTCACGACCGATGCAGCACAGGCCATCGTGCATGGCGAGGTGGTGTTCATCGCCGTCGGCACGCCGCCGGACGAGGATGGAAGCGCCGACCTGCAGTACGTACTGGCCGTGGCCAGGACCATCGGCCGCCATATCGACAAGCCTACCGTGGTCGTCAACAAGTCCACGGTGCCGGTCGGCACCGCCGACAAGGTCCGGGCGACGATCGCCGCGGAACTGGACGCGCGAGGGGTCGACGTTCATTTCGACGTGATCTCGAACCCCGAATTCCTCAAGGAAGGCGATGCGGTCAACGACTGCATGCGCCCGGACCGCATCGTGATCGGCGCCGACAACGCGCAGGCCATCGACCGGATGAAGCGCCTGTACGCGCCGTTCAACCGCAACCACGAACGCATCGTGCTGATGGATGTGCGCTCGGCGGAGCTGACCAAGTACGCCGCCAACGCGATGCTGGCGACCAAGATCAGCTTCATGAACGAGATCGCCAATATCGCCGAGCGGGTGGGTGCGGATATCGAACACGTGCGCCATGGCATCGGCTCGGACCCGCGCATCGGCTGGCATTTCATCTATCCCGGCGCCGGCTATGGCGGCTCCTGTTTCCCCAAGGACGTGCAGGCGCTGGCCCGCACCGCGCACCAGCACGATTACGACGCGCGCCTGCTCAATGCGGTGGAAGCGGTCAACGATTCGCAGAAAGGCCACTTGTTCGAACTGATCCAGCGCCACTTCGACCTGGGCGAGGACGAGGGCGTGCGTGGCAAGACCTTCGCGGTCTGGGGCCTGTCGTTCAAGCCCAACACCGACGACATGCGTGATGCCTCGAGTCGCCGCCTGCTGGCGCAACTGTGGGAAGCCGGGGCGAAGGTGCGCGCCTACGACCCGGAAGCCGCGCAGGAAGCGCGCCGTATTTTCGGTGAACGCGACGATCTGGTGCTGTGCGAAACGGCGTCGGCGGCAGTGCAGGGCGCCGACGCGCTGGTCGTGGTGACCGAATGGAAGCAGTTCCGCAGCCCGGATTTCGCTCGCCTCAGTTCCACGCTGGGCGACGCAGTCATCTTCGACGGCCGCAACCTCTACGAACCGGCCGAAGTGGAGGCCGCGGGCCTGGCTTATTACGGCATCGGCCGCGGGCGATCGCTGCATGCACAATGATCCAAAACCCGCGGATCCGATCCTCGAGCAGCGATTGATCGAGTTGGAAACGCGCCTGGCGTTCCAGGAACACGCACTGGGCGAACTGAGCGAGGCACTGGCCGAAGCACGTGCCGAGGGCAGCCGAACCGCCGAGATGCTGCGCAGCATGTTGTCGGACCTGCGCAAGGTCCGCACCGAACTGTATGCCGATGCCGCGGACGAGCCGCCACCGCCGCACTATTGATACGCTGCCCTGAGCCCGGTCCTGCCGCCGGGCCAGCGATCCCACCTACTGCCTGCCACCATGACCGATTCCCTCCGTGACCAACTCCTGGGCCTGGGCTTCAAGCCGGCGCCGAAACCCGAGCGCAAGCCCGAACGGAAACCGGATCGCCGTCCAGACCCGAAACAGGCTCCCAGGCAAGCGGGCAGGCAAGGGCAGGGCGGAAAACCCGCACGTGGGCCGCATCCTGCGCAGGGCAAACCCGCGCGTTCGCGCGAGGAAATGGACCTGGCCAAGGCCTACGCGATCCGCGCGCAGAAGGAAAGGGACGAGCGCATCGAGGCCGAGCGCCTGAAGCAGGAAGAGGCGCGTTTGCGCCGCGAAGCCAAGGCCAAGGTGGACGAACTGCTGACCGGCAAGTCGCTCAACGATCCGAATGCCGACATCGCCCGCCACTTCCCCTACGGCGGCAAGATCAAGCGCATCCACGTCACTGCGGAACAACTGAAGGCGCTCAATGCCGGTGAACTGGGCGTGGTCCAGCAGAACGGACGTTACCTGCTGGTGACCGTGGCGCTGCTGGTGGAAGCCGAAAGCATCTTCCCCGCCTGCGTGGCATTGAAGGTCGATCCGGATGCGCCCGCCGAAGACGATCCTTACGCCGATCCGCAATACCAGGTGCCCGACGACCTGGTCTGGTGATACGCCTGCGTAGGAGCGACGTAAGTCGCGACCGAAGCCCGCGACCCGCGTTGGTGATTTCCCTGTTGCCACAGTCGCGACTTACGTCGCTCCTACGTCAGCCTGCGCCTCACAAGCCAATGCCAGGCGATGATCGCTGCGATCAGGGCGAAGCAGCCTGATGCAAGGAACGCAACCTCGCCACCGAACCGCCACAGCTGTCCGGCGGCGAGCGCGCCGACCACGCCGCCAACGCCGGAGGACAACCCATAGAACACACCTTGCCCGTGCCCGTTCATGCGGCCGGGGAAGAAGCGAACCAGCAACTGCATCACCGCTGCGAAGAACGCACCGAAGTTAATGGCATGGGTCAGCTGTGCCAGCATCATCAACGGAATACTGTCTGGCCATAGCGCCGTCGCCCACCAGCGCAGGGCGGCGCTGAACAAGGCGAACATCATCACCTTGCCCGCATCCCAGCGCCGGAAGATCCGGCTGGCCAGGAAGAAAACGCAGATCTCGGCGAGCACCCCCACGGTCCAGAACATGCCCAGCATCGACGCCGAGTAACCGTGCTCGGCCAGATAGATCGAGAAGAACGTGTAGTAAGGGCCGAAGGAAACCTGGGCCAGGAACGCGGCGGCGAAGAAGGCGATCACCTGCGGACGCTTCAGGCGCGCGCGGAAACCCACGTGGTTCTCGTCGCGTATTTCCTCGACGGGATGCGCGTAGTGGTTGCTGAAGGAAGACACCAGCAGCCCGCCCATCAGCGGCAGCATCAGCCAGGGCAGCGCGCCCACGCCGAACCGGTCCAGCAGCACTCCGTATAGCGACACCACCACGATGAAGCCGATCGAGCCCCATACCCGGATATGCCCGTAACGGTCACTGCGCTCGCCCAGATGCGACATGGTGATCGCCTCGAACTGCGGCATTACCGCGTTGTAGGCGAAGCAGAACGCACACATCACCACGAACAGTCCACTGAAACCAAGCGGCATGAAGAAGGCGGCGAAGCAGGCCAGGGTCAGCGCGCAACCCAGGCGCAGCCAGCGGATCGGATGCCGGGAGTGCGCCGCCAGCGTGGTCCAGGTGCTCGGCGCGATGATGCGGGTGGCATACCACAGGCTCATCAGCACGCTGATCGCGGCCACGTCCATGCCACGCGATTTCAGGTACAGGCTCCAGTAGGGGGTGAACGCCCCCAGGGCGGCGTAGTACGCGAAATAGAAGCTCGAAAGCCGGAATGCCGGCAATGGCGCCGCCACGCTGGTGCTGGCGGCTTCTTCAGCGCGGCGCATGGCGGCTGCGGTTCAGAGCAGGTCCCCGATCGGCGTGCGCAACAGCTCGTTCGCCTCGTGGGCGAAGCGACGCAGGCTGGAGATGCCCAGGTCGCGGATCAGCGAATGGGTCTGGTGCGGCAGGACCGAGTCGTAGATGTCATGCGGGGCGATGTTCTTGCCGTGCACGCCCGGGATGAATTCCACGCCGGCCGCTGCGTAGCAATGCTGGACCATGGCCGAACAGTACAAGGCGCCTTCCTTCGCCAACAGGTTGTCACGCTTGCGCAGGCGGGTGCTGTGCATGGCGAACAAGGTGCCAACCAGTTCGCTCAGCGAATAGTTGGACAGTCCGGACAGCAGGTCCAGGCCCGCGACCTGCACCTGCTTCACCTGCGCGGGGTCGAGGCCGAAATCGAGAATGGCGAGATTGGGGAACAGTTCGCCGTCGAAATAGCGGTCCGCGCGGTTTTCCTGCACACCCAGGCGGATTTGCCGGTAACGCATGTCCAGGTCCGATTCCAGCACCCACCAGTGTCCGTCGATGCGCTGTTCGCTGAAGAGGAAGGCATGCGACCACAGGCTGCGATGGCCGTCCTTGGTCAAGGGTGCCTGTGCCTTGCGAATGGCCTTGTTGATCCAGTCGCGTCCGCCGCACAGGCCGATGCGCCCCGGCGCGGCATGCTTACGGATGAAGGCGGCATTAGTCGAGTCGGCCGACGTTTCCGGGAAGGCCGGACCAGGGGCTGTCTGTGGATTCATGTGCGTGCGAATGGCCGGTTCGATTGCATGGGTCCCGCTTATGCTGTTTGTGCAGCAGCCAGCGACGATATCCCGTCGATCGCCGTCGCAATGTTCACGGCGGTCTCCTCGGGGCGCTCCATCGGAAACAGATGGCTGCCTTCGATCCACGCGATCCGGTCGCCGACCACGCGGCGCGTGGCGCGCAGGCCGATATAGCGTACCTCGCGCGAACGCGTGCCGGCGATGAATGCGACCGGCACCGAGAGTCGCCGCGCAACGGCGGCGATGCTGGTGGTCGGCAGCGTGCGATAGATCGAGTGCTCGACCTCGCGGTCAAACAGCAGCGATCGCCCGCCACCATCGGCCGGTTCCGTGCCGAACTCGGCATAGTCGCGCAGGACGCGGGGATCCCAATGCGCGAAGGCGGCCTTGGCCGCGAAATGTCCGTGAGCGGCGTCGATATCAGGCCAGTGCACCCGGCGTTGCAGGGTCTGTTCCAGGGGCATGAAATGCCGATCGAGGCCTGTGTGGCGGCCAAACTTGATGAGTCGCGCGCCCAGGCCGGTGATGAGTGGGGAATCTAGCAGGACGATGCCGGCGACATGGCTGCCGAGCCGTTCGGCGGCGAGCACGCTCACGTAGCCGCCCAGCGAATGCCCCACCAGCCAGACGCGGCGCCGGTGCCCATTCGCGGCATGTACGTGCTCGGCCAACTCATCGACCAGTTTCGGCCAGCCGCGGCCGACGGGAAATCGTGGCTCGTGGCCAAAACGCGCCACAGCGGAGACTTCGAA
>JAKFDG010000188.1:0-1786 GCA_036677285.1 Pseudoxanthomonas sp. | reverse complement strand
GACAACGTGAAGATGGTGGTGACGCTGATCAACCCGGTGGCGATGGACGACGGCCTGCGCTTCGCGATCCGCGAAGGTGGCCGTACGGTCGGCGCCGGCGTGGTGTCCAAGATCATCAAGTAATCCTGGCGCTGTGATCCGCGGCTGATGCCGCCGGATTACACCGGGTACGGATGGTGGAGGCGCAGATTTGCTTGCGCTTCCCCTGTCGGACCCTATAGAATGCAAGACCACTCGCGATTAGCCCTACCGGCGGATCGCGGGACCAGCGAAAAGAGGTGCAGGACGCGCCTCGTATTCGCCAGACAGGGAAAGGTCGCACGGCAGGGCTCCGCCCGTCCCGAAGTTCTTCGGGGCACCTCTGGCGGAGCCTTTCGGTGCGTTCGAAATTCCTATCTGGGCGGGCCGGGTGACCGGCCTGCCTTGTTTTTCCAAGGCAAGACCGGGGCATGGGTGTAGTTCCGGGCGTCAGGCAGTTTTCAAGGGTTCGGCACACCCAGAGGCCGGCCCGTCGCTCTTTCAACGAGGAATATCCGTCATGGCGGACCAAAAGATCCGAATTCGGCTGAAAGCGTTCGATCATCGTCTGATCGACCGTTCGGCCAGCGAGATCGTCGAGACGGCGAAGCGGACCGGCGCGCAAGTGCGCGGCCCGATCCCGCTGCCGACCAAGATCGAGCGCTACACCATCCTGACCTCGCCGCACGTCGACAAGGACGCGCGCGACCAGTATGAAACCCGCACGCACAAGCGCGTGCTCGACATCGTCGACCCCAACGACAAGACCGTGGACGCGCTGATGAAGCTCGAACTCGCGGCGGGCGTCGACGTGCAGATCAAGCTGACCTGAGGACCGCACCATGACCGCGAAGAAATATTCGTTGGGCATCGTCGGCCGCAAGGCCGGCATGAGCCGCGTGTTCACCGAGGACGGCAAGTCCATCCCGGTGACCCTGATCGAAGCCACCCCGAACCGCATCACCCAGGTGAAGACGGTCGAGACCGACGGCTACAGCGCCGTGCAGGTCGCCGTCGGCGTCAAGCGCGCCGCCCTGGTCAACAAGCCGGAAGCGGGTCACCTCGCCAAGGCCAAGGTCGAAGCCGGCCGTGGCCTGTGGGAGCTGCGTGTCGAGGCCGACAAGATCGGCGACTTCCAGGTGGGCGGCGAGATCAAGGCCGACATCTTCGAAGTCGGCCAGATCGTCGACGTCCAGGGCATCACCAAGGGCAAGGGCTTCCAGGGCACGATCAAGCGCTGGAACTTCAAGATGGGTGATGCCACCCACGGTAACTCGCTGTCGCATCGCTCGCCGGGTTCGATCGGCCAGCGCCAGACGCCGGGTCGCGTGTTCCCGGGCAAGAAGATGTCCGGCCACATGGGCGCCGAACAGCAGACCACGCAGAACCTGCGCGTGATCAAGGTCGATGCCGAGCGCGGCCTGATCGCCGTGCGCGGCGCGGTGCCGGGCGCTCCGGGTGGCGACGTGATCGTGCGTCCGACGAGCAAGGGAGTTTGACGATGGAACTTGCCATCAATAACAGCAAGAACACCGTGTCGGTTTCCGACGCCGTGTTCGGCCGCGAGTTCAGCGAAGACCTGGTCCACCAGGTCGTCGTTGCCTACCGCAACGCAGGCCGCGCCGGCACCAAGGCGCAGAAGACGCGTTCGGAAGTCAACGGCACGACCAAGAAGTCGAAGAAGCAGAAGGGCGGCGGTGCGCGTCATGGCGCGCTGACGGCTCCGATCTTCGTCGGCGGCGGCGTGACCTTCGCGGCCAAGCCGCGC
>JAKFDG010000187.1:0-2344 GCA_036677285.1 Pseudoxanthomonas sp. | reverse complement strand
GGATCAGCGGGCGATGGTCTGGGTACGCCAGATCTTCTTTTGCAACTGCAGGATGCCGTAGACCAGCGCTTCCGCGGTCGGCGGGCAACCCGGCACGTACACGTCAACCGGCACGATGCGGTCGCAGCCGCGCACCACGGAATAAGAGTAGTGGTAGTAACCGCCGCCATTGGCGCAGCTGCCCATCGAGATCACCCACTTGGGTTCCGGCATCTGGTCGTAAACCTTGCGCAGCGCCGGGGCCATCTTGTTGACCAGGGTGCCGGCCACGATCATCACATCGGACTGGCGCGGGGATGGACGGAACACCACGCCGTAGCGGTCCAGGTCCAGGCGCGAGGCGCCGGCATGCATCATCTCGACCGCGCAGCAGGCCAGGCCGAAGGTCATCGGCCACATCGAGCCGGTCCGCGCCCAGTTCATCAGCGCATCCACGCTGGTGGTCACGTAGCCTTTCTCGAGCAGCGGGTTGTCGCCCTCTGGGCGCAGGATGTCGTCGACCCGCCCTTCCGGGATCGGGTTGGTCATCAGCCGATCGATGGTCTGGATCACTCCCATTCCAGGGCTCCCTTCTTCCAAACGTAGATGAATCCGAGGAACAGCATGCCCACGAACAGGCCCATGGTGACCAGCGCGCGCGCGCCGAGCTCCTGCCAAACCAGGGTCCATGGCACGATGAAGATGATTTCCAGGTCGAAGATGATGAACTGGATGGCGATCAGGTAGTAGCGCACATCGAACTTCATGCGCGCATCCTCGAAAGCCTCGAAACCGCACTCGTAGGGAGAGAGCTTCTGCGCATCGGGACGGCGGGGACCGATGAACCGTCCTATCACCATCAGCGATACGCCGATGCCGGTAGCGACGATCAGGAACAACAGGGTCGGCAGGTATTCGGCCAGCACGCGTGGTCCTCGCTAGGTTGCCCCTGTGGAAACACGCATCGGTCACGCGCGTGGGTTCCGCAGGATTTGCGTCTCCTGATTTTCAAAATCCGCGCTGGGAAGCGCGGACTTTAGAAAAAGGATTCGCATATTGGTGCCCAAGAGGGGACTCGAACCCCTACGACTTTCGCCGCTACCACCTCAAGGTAGTGCGTCTACCAATTCCGCCACCTGGGCAAACGTATGCGTTCGGGCATACCCAAACGCGCCGGCTATTGTAACCGTGTTCAGCCGCCTTGCGGCGGTGTCGAGGGTTGCGGCTGCGCGGGTTTTACCGGCGCGTTTTCCACTTCCACCGGAGCCGATTGAACAGGCGCCGACGACGCGGGCGCCTGCGGGACGGTCGAAGGACTCGTGGCCGGAGCGGTGATCGGCGCGCTGGGTACCGTGGAAGGCGCCTGTTTCGGCAATTCCCCCGCGGCCGGCGTCGCCGGCTGCTCGGCCATGATGCCGAGGTTCTGCTGCACCACCGGGCGTGCGTTATGCGACGCATGCCACGCCATGAACAGGCTGATGCCGAAGAACACGATGGCCAGCCATTTGGTGCTCTTCGACAGGAAATTGGACGCGCCGCGCGCGCCGAACACGGTGCCGGAGGCACCCGCGCCGAAGCCCGATCCCGCCTGGGCACCGGAACCACGCTGCATCAGCACCATCGCGATGATGGCGATGGCGACGAGCACGTAGATCACATTGAGGGTCAACATCAACATTTCAGGATCTCGATCAAATTAAGGAAGTCCGGCCATGCACCGGGCTTGCAAGCGAAGTCGTTCAGTCCGCGGCCGCCCTGGCGATGGCGAGGAAATCACCGGCCACCAGGGAGGCGCCGCCGACCAGTCCACCATCGACATCGGGTTGCGCGAACAGTTCCGCGGCGTTGTCGGGCTTGACGCTTCCGCCATACAACAACGGCAGCGAATCGCCAATTCTAGCATCGCGGCCCTTGACCACGCCACGAATGAAGGCATGCACGGCCTGCGCCTGCTCCGGGCTGGCCGTTCGCCCGGTGCCGATGGCCCAGACCGGCTCGTAGGCAACCACGGCCCCCGCGAAGGCGTCGACGCCAGCCAGGGCCAGCACCGGCTCAAGCTGTGCCGCGATCACGGCTTCGGTCTGCCCGGCTTCGCGTTGCTCCAGGGTTTCGCCCACGCACAGGATCGGGATCAGGCCTGCGTTCTGGGCCGCAACGAACTTCCTGGCCACCAGTTCGCTGCTTTCGTCGTGGTATTGACGACGTTCCGAATGGCCGACCAGGCCATATCGCGCGCCCACGTCGACCAGCATCGCCGCCGAGACTTCACCGGTATAGGCACCTTTCTCGTTGCTGCTGACGTCCTGAGCGCCGAAGACGATGGCGTGTCCTTCGAAATCCTCTATCAGATCACCCAGGTAAGGCA
>JAKFDG010000186.1:0-3727 GCA_036677285.1 Pseudoxanthomonas sp. | reverse complement strand
ACCATCAGGTTGCACGATGGCCGTCCGTTGATGCCTTCCCTTATGATGGCGCCGCACCGGCATTCGGCCGGCGCCTACCGGAGCCGCCGCCATGGCGCATGACGCCGAACGCCTTCCCGACGACCGCAGCGAGCACGAAGTCTGGCGCGGTGCGCCCTCGCAGTGGCAGAACCTCGGCTGGTGGGTGGCCTGCGTGCTGATCCTGCCGATCCCGTTCGCGCTGTGGCGCTGGCTGGTAGTGCGCAACATGCGCTACGTGCTCACCGACCAGCGGCTCAAGTCAAGTCGCGGCGTGTTCAACCGCGTCACCGACGACCTCGAGCTTTACCGCATCAAGGACACCCGCTTCGAGCAGAGCGTATGGCAGCGCATGGTCGGCATCGGCGACATCGAACTCAGCACCTCCGACGCCACGACCCCGCTGGTGCGGCTGGCCAACATCCGCCACGCCGATGAGGTGCGCGACACCTTGCGCGGCCTGGTCGAGAAGCGTCGCGACGCCAAGCGCGTGCGGGAACTCGATCTCGGGCACGAGGCGATCTGATCGCCTGAACGTAGGAGCGACGTGAGTCGCGGCCGGAACCCCGTTCTTCCGGCGAGATCACGCGCCCGATTGTGGTTTACGCCCCTGCCCAGGCTGGCAATTTCTTCTTCACCGCCAGGTTCTTCAAGCTCACATAACTCGGCAAACCATCCCGGCCATACGGCGGATACGCCTCGCCACGGATCAAAGGTTCGAGATATTTCCGCGCCGCGGCGGTGATGCCGTAGCCGTCCTTGCGGAGGAAGCCATTCGGCATCTTCTTCTCGTGATTGGCCACCTTGGCCAATGGCGCTGCTTCGATCTTCCAGCGGTACGGCGAATCCGAAGTGCGCACGATCACCGGCATCACCGCGTTCTGGCCCTTCAATGCGAATCGCACCGCGGCCTTGCCGACCGCCTGCGCCTGTTCCCAGTCGGTCTTCGAGGCGATGTGCCGCGCCGAGCGTTGCAGGTAGTCGGGCAGGGTCCAGTGCACCTTCATGCCCAGCTCGTTCTTCACCCGCCCCGCCAGATAGGAAGCCACGCCGCCCAGCTGGGTATGGCCGAAGGAATCCTTGCCGCCGCCGGCATCGGCTACGAAACGGCCATCGGCGTAGTGGATGCCTTCGCTCGCCACCACCACGCACCAGCCGACCTTCGCCACCACCTTTTTCACCTGGGCCAGGAACGCGGTTTCGTCATAGGCCCGTTCCGGGAACAGGATGATCTGCGGCGCTTCGTCCACGGTCTTGCCGGCCAGTCCTGCCGCCGCCGCCAGCCAGCCCGCGTGGCGACCCATGGCTTCGTAGACGAAGACCTTGGTCGAGGTCTCGGCCATGGCGGCGACATCCAGCGCCGCCTCGCGCACTGACACCGCCGTGTACTTGGCCGCCGAGCCGAAGCCCGGGCAGGTGTCGGTGACGGCCAGGTCGTTGTCTACGGTCTTGGGTACGCCGATGCAGGTCAGCGGGTAGTCGTAGGCCTGGGCCAGCTGCGAGACCTTCCACGCGGTATCGGCCGAATCGTTGCCGCCGTTGTAGAGGAACCAGCGCACGTCGTGGGCCTTGAATACTTCCAGCAAGCGCTCGTACTTGGCCCGGTCCACGTCCAGGGATTTGAGCTTGTAGCGGCAGGAGCCGAAGGCCCCGCCCGGGGTATGCGCCAGTGCGCGGATCGCGGCGGCGGACTCCTTGGAGGTGTCGATCAGGTCCTCGCGCAGCGCGCCGAGGATGCCGTTGCGGGCGGCCAGGACCTTGACCTTGCGGCCCCGGGCCTCTGCGATGACCGCAGCGGCCGAGGCGTTGATGACGGCGGTGACGCCGCCGGACTGGGCGTAGAGCAGGGTGCCTGCAACCATGGTCGGTTCGATCCGGATTGGCGGGATGCGGTAAGCTGCGCCCAGAGTGCGGTGCAGCGCTGGCGTGGGGAAAGTCTAACGCCGCCGGCCGCCATCAGGACATTCTTGTTTGGAGTCACACAATGCGATTGGTTCTACTGGGCCCGCCCGGGTCGGGCAAGGGCACGCAGGCGGCGCGTCTCAAGGAATATCTGCAGGTTCCGCATATCTCCACCGGCGATCTGCTGCGGGCCGAAGTCGCGGCGGGCAGCCCGCTGGGCATGCAGGCCAAGGAAGTGATGGCGCGCGGCGAGCTGGTTTCCGACGCCATCCTGCTGGGCATGCTGGAAACGCGCTTCAGCCGCGCGGACACTGCAAACGGTTTCATCCTGGATGGCTACCCGCGCAACCTGGCCCAGGCCGATGCGCTGGACGTGCTGCTGGCCAAAATCCGCCAGCCGATGGATTACGCGGTTCAGCTGGAAGTGCCCACCGAGTTGCTGGTCGAACGCATTGCCGGTCGCGCCGCCGCCGAGGGCCGCGCCGACGATACGCCCGAATCGGTACGCACCCGCTTGAAGGTCTACGACGACCAGACTGCGCCAGTGATCGACTATTACCGCCAGCATGGGCGTTTGACGGTGGTGAATGGCGTGGGTTCGCTGGATGACGTGCTGAGCCGGCTGATCGAGGCGTTGTCGCCGGCCAAAGAAGTTGGCTGAGCGGATTGATCAGCTACATCTACGAATAAAAAAAGCCCCAGCTTGCCGGGGCTTTTTTTCATGCGCCACTCGAAGCCGTCAGGGGCTGGTGACCAGCGTCAGGCCATAGGCCGACAACAGCGGATTGATAGGCTGGAAGTAGCTGTTGCCACCGCCTGGCTTGCCACCTCTGCCCTTGCAGTTGCCGCTGCCACCTGACAGCACGCCCTGGGCTTGGCCCGGTCCGGTGATGAACGAGCCGCCCGAATCGCCACCTTCCGAACAAGCGGTGGTCTGGGTCAGGCTGAGGATGGTTTCCCCGCTGGAGTAGTTGACGGTCACGTTCTTGGCCCGGATCGCGCCGCAGCGCCACTTGGAGGTGCGCCCCGAACGGCAGATCGCCGCGCCCACCGCCGCTTCAGTGCTGCCGCGCACCGTGACGTCGGCGCTGGTGTAGCCCTCGACGGTCGGACGCGGGGTGTGACCGGCATCCAGTCGGACCCAGGCCCGGTCCGGACCGGTCTGGCCGGGGTTCGGGAAGTTGGAGGCTGCGTAGGTGCCCAAGCGCACGCCGAGCGTCCACTGCGAGGGTTCGTAGTAGGTGATTTCGCCCGCATCGCCGCAGTGGCCGGCGGTGGCGAAGCCGGGTGCGCCGTTCTGGGTGACCGAGAACCCGACCGAACAGGCGTACAGGTAGCCATCGCCCGGATTGCGCAGGATGCCGTAGCCGCCCAGCACGTCCATGCGCAGGCTTGGTTGCTCGTCCATGGTCTCGAAGCGCACGGTGGCGGCATCAATGCCGCTGCGGGCCACGAAGTCGATACCGACCTTTTCCGCGCCGCGGGCGATGCTGACGGTGACGCTGTTGGTGGGCAGATGCACCGACCATGCGTACACATCCTTCGGTGCCTTGGCGCCTTGGGCGAGCAGCATGTCGAGCTGCGCCTTCGATGCGTTGAGCTCGGCGAGGCTGTGGCGCGCCTGGCGCATTTCAACGCCGGCTGTGGACTTGCCACTGCGGGTGCTCGCTACCACGAAGCTGTAGGAGCCATTGCCCTTGCGCTCTATCCAGCTGCCGGCGTAGCTGGCACCCAGTTGCTTCTGCAGCGCCTTTTCCTGTTGTGCGGCGATCCGTTCGGTTTGCAGGTACTGCGCAAGCTGCTGGCC
>JAKFDG010000185.1:0-5592 GCA_036677285.1 Pseudoxanthomonas sp. | reverse complement strand
TCGGCCAGGCAGAACACGACCTGGGCCTCGCGGATTTCCGACAGGCAGCGTTCGCTGGCGTGGCGGCCGAACTGGATGCCGCTGCCCACCACCACCAGGCCGGCCGTCGGCGCCGAGGCGACGGCGACATCGCCCGCGCGGACCACGCGGTTTCGACCTTCGTTCTTGGCCCGGTACAAGGCCTGGTCCGCCTCGTGGATCAATTGCTCCAGCGTGATGGCCTGCGCCTCGGCCTGGCAGACCCCGGAGCTGATGTTGAAGCGGAACGTGTGTCCGAACACGGTGATCGGTTCGATCCGGTCGCGCAGGCGTTGCAGCATCGCCTCGGCTTCCGCCGCGTCGGCCTCGAGCAGGATCGTGAACTCGTCGCCGCCGCTGCGCCCGGCGATCGCGTTTTCGCCGACGGTCTCGCTGATCCATGCGCTGAGGGAACGCAGTGCCTCATCGCCGGCGGCGTGGCCGTGGCGGTCGTTGACCTGCTTGAACCGGTCGATGTCGGCGACGATCGCGGTAAACGGCCGCCCGGTGGTGCGGCTGCGTACGAACGCTGCCTCGCCGAGCTTGCGCGTCTGCTGGTAGTTGAGCAGGCGGGTCAGGCTGTCGTGTTCGGATAGCCAGCGGTAGCGGCGACGATCGCGGAACGTGCGGCGCAGCAGGACGGACAGCAGGATGGCGGTGACCAGCAACCCGGCCATGCCGATGCCCAGCATCAGTTGCCGGCGCTTGTTCGCAGTGACCTGCACCGCGGCCAACGCCTTCTCGGTTTCGAGCAGGGCGATCTGCTGTTCCTTCAACCGGGTGTCGAACTGGACCTGCAGGTAGGCCAGCCGACGCTCACGGGAGACGACCTCGACCGCTTCCGACACCGCCATCGCCTGCCTGGTGTGGGACAGCGCCGCGGCGATGTCGCCGCGTTTCTCGGCCAGTTTGGCGAGCAAGCGTTCGGTCTCGGCGATGGCCAGGTCCGATTTCTGTTCCCGGTAGTACCGAAGGGTGTCGACCAGCATCGCCTGGGCCTGGTCGAGCCGCCGGTTGGAGGCGACCAGGCTTTCGGCGATGACCAGCCGGGCACTGTACGCGCCGACTTCAAAGCCCACGGCCTTGAACTCGGCGAGTGCCTCGCTCGCCCACTTCAACGCCTCGGCATGCCGTCCCTGCGCGGCCGCCATCTTGCCGACGCCGTACTTGCCGTTGGCGATGAAAACCGGATCACCGGCACGGACACAGGCATCGATCTGGCGATGGCGCCATTTCTCCGCCTCGCTGAAATGGCCCGCATGGTCCTCGGCCAGCGCCACGTCGCTCAAGGCCAGGCACAGCCCGCGCGGGTCGTCCTGCGTTTCGACGATTTGCAGGGCCTGCAGCGCCAGTTCCCGCGCCCGCCCGGTTTCGCCGACCAGCGTATGCAGGTAGCTGGCGGCGCCGAGCAGCTTGGCCGATTCCGTGGGGGTTTCGTGCAGGTACTTCAGGCCTTCGTTGAGCCAGGCGAACGCCAGCGCCCAGTCCTCGAGGTTGGCGGCGACGCTGGTGGCCGTGGTGTAGACGCGCACCCGCAACGGCACCGGCAGGTCCTGCTTCAACAGCTCGGCCAGGCCCTTCAGCGCCGCGGGCTGGTCACCGGCAAGGGCGCGGTTGCGCAGGCGGACGTAATCGATGCGGTGCCGCTGCAGCGGCGTGAGCGCAGCGCGCTGCGGCCCCAGGGCGTCGATCCTTGCGTCCGATTGCCTCCAGGGCGCGGTGACCGCGAGCCGCTCGATCTCCTTGACCTGCGCCTCCAGCGCCATGGCGTCCGCAGGCGACTGGGCCACGGCAGCCGGCGCGCAGGCGAGCGCAAGCGACAGCAATGCGATCGCGACCGGCCGGAACATGGGCAAGCGTCTGCCGGTGAAGGCCAACGGTTACTTGTCGTAGGCCTTGATGGTGTGGTTGGTGGCGTACTGCCCGTCCGCCAGCCCGGTCAGTTTCCCGACCGCCGCGTAATCGCTCTCCAGCATCGCCCTGCGCTCCTCGTCGGTCACCCCGGCGCGACTCAACACCGATTCCGGGTCCTTCCCGTATTCCGCGGCCAGCGCGGCGTCGCTTCCGAGCTTCTTCATCAGATCAAGCAGTTTCGACATGTCATCTCCCTTGGGAATCAATCCGGCATCGGTCACCGCACGCCCGCGATCCGCAGGCGACGCAGTATCCACGTGGCAATCGCCCCGGCGTGTGTGCAAGAACCCCACCGCCTTTCGAGGCAGCCGGACATTAACATGGAATGCCCGGTTCCCCGGTGCGCCGGCAAGCGCCGTTGCTTCACGCGCATGGGCGGCAAGTCCGAACAGTTCTGCTGCTGGGAGAAGCGACCTCAAATCTCCCGGCAGGGTGTCGCAGGCGATTCGTCGCTCACGAGCACGGGCAAGTCCCCGAGCGGACGGTCGACCACCCGGCCGGGGCGCCCGCCGCTGCCCGCGGTAATCACCGGCGCTGGCAAGTGCACGATGCGGTAACGCAACTCGAACTCGCGCAGAATCACCGATTGCGGTTTGGGCGGTGTTCCTGTTGCAGGCACCACGATCGAACGACCCGTGGTAAAGCCCCGCGGCCCGCCGGCGCCGAATGTCGCGCTGCGCGCGAACTGCGCCCATACCGAACCGCCGAGCGCATTGACGAACAGCAACTGCAACCGGTCCGCGCCGTCCAAAGGGATGGTCCGGCAATAGTTCAGCGCGACCGTGCCGCCCGCGGGCGGTAGCACCAGCCCGTCCGGCATGCCTAGCGGCGGTGGAAAGGCGACGTTGGCGCCATTGAGGTACACGTTGAAGTAACCCGCGGCGGGATCGCCGGGGTGCGCGTGTTCGGGGGCGACCAGCGGCGGCAGCGGGTGGCGCGTGATCGACAGGAATTCCACCCGTGCCCGCTCCGCACGTACGCCGGCGATGTCGCCAAGCTCCGGTCGCAATCCGACGCCACCGCTGGTGGCCAGGTCGAACGGCATCGAATCGAACAGCGGATTGGCGGCACGGCTCGCGCCGATGGAGCGGCATGATTCGCCGCCGATCGTCGTGTTGGGCACCGACTGCAGCTTCGAGCGGATGAAGTTTTCGATGCGTCGCGAGATCTGCGCGGGCAGGAGGAAGAAATCAAGCGTCGATTCCAGCGTGCCGGGCGGCCCCAGCACCGGATCCCCCACCTCGACCCGCACTTCGATGTTCCCGGCGCGCAAGCCGTTGTCGGCCTTGCACTGTACGTGCACCTCGTAAGAATAGGTGAGGTCGCGGTTCACTGGGCCCGGCGGATCAATGAGGAAATCCAGGTGCCCGAACAGCATCGCTTCGCGCAGGTTCGGCCGGTCGACATGGCGCGTCGCCGTCATGAATGGCTGGCCGAAACAGCCGCTGCCGCATTTCAGCGGACGCGAATTCTCACTGCGCCATTTCACCAGCCCGTCGCGGGTGCGCACGCGCTGGGCGAACGGCGCGGTGCACTGCTGCGGGCCGAAACCATCGGGGAATTGATGCCCGGCTTCGCGCATCAGCGCCTCGCACAAGCCGAGATCTGCGGCGTCCTCGATCGCCTTGCGCAGGAACGGGCCCGTGATCGCGCGCGGCGCCGTTTCGGCCGCCAGCACCGGATATTGCAACGCCTCGGGCGGACCGAGGATCTCTTCCTGCGCAGCGGCCGCGAAGCCATGGCACGCCAGGCAGGCGCCGAAAAGAGTGGGGAAAACACGCAGCCACATGAGCCACCTCCGCATGCAACGATCCCCCTCCTTCCATTACACGCGGCGGTGCCGAAAAAACGGCCACCGCCCGCTGCGCTGGAGACCAGAAGCAGGCTCGTTGCGCGCATGTGTGAACTATTTCCGCGTCCTGATGCGTCGCATAAGGCGCGGCTTCAGCCGGGTAAGACCCCTACGGTCCTCGCGTTTCGAGGCGTGTGAAGTATTTGCGTTGAACGCCGCTTGGTTGGTGCCTAGAGTGATAAGAGATCTTGCATGCGTCTGGAAGATGGACTTGAGCATCGACGAACCTCGGGGGTATGTAGCAACTAACCGCGGGAGGTTGTCATGGGCAAATATGTTCTCAAGCGTTCGGGGTCCCAGTTCCATTTCACGCTGAAAGGTGGCAATGGAGAGACCATCCTCACCAGCGAGCGATATGTCAGCAAGCAGGGAGCGCTTGAGGGCATTCAATCGGCGAAAGAGAGTTCGTCTATCGCTGCGAGGTACGAGAAGAAGGACGCTTCGAACGGCCAGCCGATGTTCAACCTGAAGTCCAGCAACGGCGAAGTGATTGGCACGAGCGAAACCTATTCATCGTCAGCCGCCAGGGATGGGGGAATCATGGCGGTGATGGCAAACGGACCGACATCGCCGACAATCGACGAAACCTGACAAGAAGGCCACGCAGGGTGGATCGGGCTGGCCGGAGGCCTAGGTTCCGCTGTAGGCCTTCCGTCGGCAGTTTGCTAGGATCGCCTGGCAATTGCAGCGACCAACCCGTGGATTACTCAGGCTCTGGAGAATGACCATGACCAAATTTCTAGGTATTGCACTGCTTTTGGTGGTGAGCGTGTCCGCGCAAGCAAGCATCGATTCGAAATCCAGGAGCAAACAAGACAAGCCTGCAGTGGATGTCGCCGCTCCATTTGCGGAACAAATGAGGGCGATCGAGCTTGATTTGGCTGATGGCGAAACCTACAGCGAAATCAGCGCCGAGGACAAGGCTGCTGCAATGGCTGCCCTGCAACGGATTGCGCAGAAGCTGGAATCTTCAGGAGGCGTCGGGAATCTGACGGCCTCGGAGAAGGCAGCGGTATTCAATGACCAGGAGCTGGCCAACAACATATTGACCAAGGCGGGCGAGGACAGCTTGTTGGTATGCAAGCGTGAGAAGAAGGTAGGTTCGCACCGCACTACCACCCATTGCGCCACCGTCGCGGAACGCAGGCGGGCGGCAGACCGCACCCAAAACGCGTTGCGCGACAACACGGTTAGATTCATGTGCGGCACCAGTGGCTGCAGCACCATGGGGAATTGAGTCCCTCTCGATGACAGGTCCCGCAGGGTGGATCGAGCGTAGCGGCTTTCAACAGCGCAACTCGTCCACCCATCGCTCTTCGCATCCGAAGCGGTCGGTCTGAGCGCGTCGAGAGTCAGGGATTGTTCCTGATACCCTTTCCGGCCGAATAACGACCTCGAGTGCGGGGAGTCGCGGACATGACGACTTTCGTGTTGATCCACGGCGGCGGAGACGTCGGCTGGTACTGGCATCTGCTGGAGGCAGAGTTGCGTTCGCGGGGGCACGAGGTGGTCGCTCCCGACCTGCCGTGCGACGACGACTCCGCGGGACTGAGTGAATACGCGGACGCCGTGGTCGCAGCCGTAGGCGATCGCAGGGACCTGGTGGTCGTGGGCCAATCGTATGGCGGCTTCACCGCACCGCTGGTCGCCGCTCGGCTCCCGGTCGACCTGCTGGTCCTGCTGGTCGCAATGATTCCGTCCCCGGGCGAGACCCCGGAGGACTGGTGGACCAACACCGGCTACAGCCAGGCCGCGAAGGAACAGGGCGAGCGCGATGGTGGCCAGACCGGCAGCGATGACCCGCTCAT
>JAKFDG010000184.1:0-10286 GCA_036677285.1 Pseudoxanthomonas sp. | reverse complement strand
GTCCCGCCACCGCTTACCCTTGCCCCATTGCACGGCCGGAAGCAGCGGCCCGCCCGGACCCGGCCCATTCGCCAGACGTCCCGACGACCGATTCGCTGCCCCCATCCGCCCGAGCCCGATGACCTCCTCGCTGTCCGCCGCCCCACCCCCGTGGCGCGCGCTGCCTGCTTGATGTGTGGGAATGCGATCGCACCGCGACGCAATGTTCAGCCGCAACACCGAAGCACGTAGGCCCCAGCCGCGTGATGCCTGCAATTCATGGCTCTAATAGATGACTTCCGACCTCGCGCAAGACGCGAATCCGCAAATCGAAACGCATAAACCGCAGCAGCAGGAAATGCCGCTGGCGATGGTGCATGGGCAGGCGGTGCTGCAGATTCCGCAGGACCTGTACATCCCGCCGGATGCGCTGGAAGTGATCCTGGATGCGTTCGAAGGACCGCTGGACCTGCTGCTGTACCTGATCCGCCGGCAGAACCTCGACATCCTGGACATCCCGGTCGCCGAGATCACCCGCCAGTACGTCGAGTACATCGGGGTGATGCAGGACCTGCGCTTCGAACTGGCCGCCGAATACCTGGTCATGGCCGCGATCCTGGCTGAGATCAAGTCGCGCATGCTGCTGCCGCGGCCGATCAGCGAGGAAGGCGACGAAGGCGACCCGCGCGCCGAGCTGGTGCGCCGCCTGCAGGAATACGAACGTTTCAAGCAGGCCGCCGAGGATATCGACGCGCTGCCCCGCCAGGACCGCGACACCACCCCGGTGCAGGCGCACGTGCCGGAACGCGCCGCGGTGCGCTTGCCGCCGCCGGTGGACCTGCGTGAGATGCTGATGGCCCTGCACGACGTGCTCAAGCGCGCCGACCTGTTCAGCGGCCACGCCATCAAGCGCGACGCGCTGAGCGTGCGCCAGCGCATGGGCGACGTGCTGACGCGACTGGAGGACGGCAAGTTCCATCGCTTCGAATCCATGTTCACGCCCGAGGAAGGCAAGCAGGGCGTGCTGGTCACATTCCTGGCCATGCTCGAGCTGGCCAAGGAACAGTTGCTCGACTTCGTGCAGGAAGCGCCGCTGGCGCCGATCTACATCAAGTCGCTTGCGCTGAACAACACCAACCAGCCGCTGGAGTTCTCC
This sequence comes from Pseudoxanthomonas sp., assembly GCA_036677285.1. GTDB lineage: Bacteria > Pseudomonadota > Gammaproteobacteria > Xanthomonadales > Xanthomonadaceae > Pseudoxanthomonas_A. Next base: position 9,151 of record JAKFDG010000184.1, on the reverse strand, counting down.
AGCGAATTCGACGACGGCGACGCCGCCAACGACAACTGACACCAACGATCAAGCCAAGTACCGAATGGACCAAACCCTCATCACCCGCATCGTCGAAGCCGCCCTGCTCGCGGCCAACCAGCCGCTGACCCTGGCGCAACTGCACGGCCTGTTCCCCGAGGAACAACCCGCACCGCCGGGCAGCGTGGAACAGGCACTGGAACAATTGCACGACGCCTGCGCCGAGCGCGGCGTGGAGTTGGTCGAAGTCGCCTCCGGCTTCCGCTACCAGGTGAGGGAAGACGTGCATGGCTGGGTGGCCCGGCTGTGGACCGAACGCAAGACCAAGTACACCCGCGCCACCCTCGAGACCCTGGCGCTGATCGCCTACCGCCAGCCGATCACCCGTGGCGAGATCGAACAGGTCCGCGGCGTGGCGGTCAGCAGCAACACCATCCAGGCCCTGGAAGAGCGCGAATGGATCCGGGTGGTCGGCCACCGCGACGTGCCGGGCAAGCCTGCCTTGTTCGGTACCACGAAAATCTTCCTCGACTACTTCGGCCTGAAGCGCCTGGAAGAGCTGCCGCCACTGTCCGAACTCAAGGACATCGGTGAGCTGGAACCGCAACTTTTCATGGACGACGCGCCTGTACCGGCCGGCCTTCCCGCCGCCGAACCCGCGCTGGATGCCGATGGCTCCGCCGCTGCGGACGACATGCAAGCCGCCAACGAAGAGCAACCCGACGACACCGACGCAACCGATGCGATGGACGCCGTCCCTGAAGAAATTCCTACGAACGAACAAGACGACACCGAAGGCGCCGATCCGGACAGCCTGGCCTCGTCGGAGCAGAAACAATGAGCGACACCCCCCGTAACAAACTCTCGCTGAAGCGCGGCGACGCCGAAGCCGGCGATACCGTCAAGCTGGAAGAGCGCCTGCACAAGGTACTGGCCCAGGCCGGCCTGGGCTCACGCCGCGCGCTGGAACAACGCATCGCCGACGGCCTGGTCAAGGTCAACGGCGAGGTCGCGCAGACCGGCATGTCGGTCAAGGGCGGCGACCGCATCGAGCTGGACGGCAAGACCTTCGTCGCCAGCGCCCTGACCGAACCGGCGCGCGTGCTGATCTACAACAAGCCGGAAGGCGAAGTCACCACGCGCGAAGACCCCGAAGGCCGCCCCACCATCTTCGAGGCCCTGCCCGCCCTGAAAGGCGCGCGCTGGATCGCGATCGGCCGCCTCGACATCAACACCACCGGCCTGCTGCTGCTGACCACCGACGGCGAACTCGCCAACGCGATGATGCATCCGTCGTACGAAGTGGAACGCGAATACGTGTGCCGCGTCCGCGCGCCGGAGGGCATGGACACCGTGCCCGACAACCTGGTCGACCGGCTTGCACGCGGTGTCGCGCTGGAAGACGGCCCGGCCAAGTTCGATGTGGTCGAACGCATCGGCGGGACCGATTCGCACGACTGGTTCCGTGTCGTGGTGAAGGAAGGCCGCAATCGCGAAGTCCGCCGCCTGTGGGAATCGCAGGGCTGCCAGGTCAGTCGCCTGAAGCGCACGCGTTACGGCAAGGTTTCGCTGCCGCAGCCGCTGCTGCGTGGCCAGTCGCAGGAATTGCCCGAGGTGCAGGTGGAGAAGCTGCGCGCCGAACTCGGCCTGGAGACCGGCGCTCCGCCTGCGCTCACGTTGCAGCCAGTGATCGGCCAGCGCAAGGCAGCGAAAGCCACCGTGCATGTGTCACGCGAAGGCCGCCCGCAGGGTTACGTCAACGGCCACAACAGTGCCGATGAAGGCCGCGAACTGCGCCGCTTCGACCACGTGCGCGAAGACCGCGGCCGCGGCCGTTTCGGCAGCAAGAAACCGCATGGCGGCCTGACCGTCAGCGGCGAAGCAGCAGCCAAGCAGTCGCAGAAACCATTCAAGTCGCGCCCCACCAAGGGACCGAAGCCGTTGCCCGATGGCAATCCTGCCGCGTTCCGCACCTGGTACGTGCCGGATGGCGTGGACACTGGTCCCACTGGCCACCGCAATGCCGGGCCAGCGGCCAAGAAGCCTTATGCCGGCAAGCCCGGCGGACCACGGCCCGGCGGCGCAGGCCGTCCCGGTGCAGGCGGCCCGCGTCCCTACGGCGCGCGCAGCGAAGGCGGCCCGGGCGGTGATCGTGGTCCGAGGCGCGAAGGCGGCTTCAACGCCGATGCCCGGGGTCCACGTGGTCCGCGTCCTGGCGGACAGGGTCAGGGCGAAGGCCAGCAACGCGCGCCGCGTCCATACGGACATCCCGGCAACGCGCCGAGCTTTCCGTCCGACCACGCCAATCCCGGCGCCTACAACCCCTATGGCCAGCAGCCCCGCGCGCCGCGTCCGCAAGGCGCACGCCCCGGCGGCAAGCCCGGTGGCGGTCGTCCGAACAATGCGGCCCGCCCCGGCGGTCCGCGTCCCGGCCCCGGTGGCCCACGCGGTGCAGGCCGCCCACCCGGCGGCGGCAATCGTGGTCCGCGCGGTGGTGGCGGCCACCACGGCTGACACGAAAACAGGACGCTTCGGTGTCCTGTTTTTTTTGCGACTCCGCAGTGGGAGCGACCTAAGTCGCTACTGGGGAATGGGATATCCACATCAACTGATCTGGTCGCATCCTTTCCATGGTCGCGACTTGCGCCCCGAAGGAAGTCCCCTTGGGGGGACGTCGCTCCCGCAGGCGGCGATTTTCCGTCGGCTACAATACGCACCTGACTCGCCGCAACCGACACCCCCCATGTCCTCCGCCTTCGGCACCGAAACGGTGCTCGACGTCCGTCACTGGACCGACGATTACTTCAGCTTCACTACCACTCGCGACGACGGGTTCCGTTTCGACAACGGCCAGTTCGTGATGATCGGCCTGCAGGGCGACGCCAAGCCGTTGCTGCGCGCCTATTCCATCGCCAGCGCCAACTGGGAAGAACAGCTCGAGTTCTTCAGCATCAAGGTGCCCAATGGCCCCCTGACGTCACGCCTGCAGCACCTGCAGCCCGGCGACACCGTCCTGGTCGGCAAGAAGCCCACTGGCACCCTGCTGATCAGCGATCTGCATCCGGGGCGCAACCTTTACCTGCTGGGCACCGGTACCGGGCTGGCGCCGTGGCTTTCGATCGTCAAGGACCCGGAAACCTACGAGCGCTTCGAACGCGTGATCGTGGCCCACGGTGTGCGCCACGAACGGGACCTGGCCTATCGCGACTATTTCCAGAAGGAGCTACCGCGGCACGAATTCCTCGGCGAACAGATCCGCGACAAATTGCTCTACTACCCTGCGGTCACCCGCGAGGATTTCGTCAACCGCGGGCGCCTGACCGAGTTGATGGCCGACGGCCGGATGATGCAGTCGCTGGGGCTCCCGCCACTGGATTCCGATCTTGACCGCGCCATGATCTGCGGCAGCCCACAGATGTTGGCCGACCTGCGCAGCATCCTCGACGCCCGTGGCTTCAGCCCCGCGCCGCGCATCGGTACGCCCGGGCAATACGTCTTCGAGCGCGCCTTCGTCGAGAAATAGGCGCGTTGCGGGCGTGCTAGCCTTTGCGTATTCCTTAGGGGGAAGCCGGATGTTGAAACGTATCCTGTGGGCCATGCTGGTCGCCTGCTGCTCGCTGCCGGCATGGGCCTCCGACCTGCCGCAACCCGAAGTTGGCGACATCCCGCCGCCGATCCTGGGCAAGAAGCACGGCGGCGACGAGATCAACCTGGAGCAATACCGCGGCAAGGTCGTGATCGTGACCTTCTGGGCCTCATGGTGCGGCCCCTGCCGCAGGGAGCTTCCGGTGCTGGCGCACTTCCAGAAAGTGATCGGACACGATGCGTTGGAAGTGATCGCGGTGAACTTCAAGGAGCCGCGCCAGGATTTCCTGGACGTGCTCCGCGCCAACCGCAAATTCGACATGACCTACATCCACGATGGCAAGGGGATCGCCAGCGACCAGTATGGCGTGCAGGTCCTGCCCAACATGTTCGTCATCGACCGCGACGGCAGGGTCGCGCATGTGCACCGCGGTTACGGCGAAGGGGTGCTGGAAGGCTTCATCGAGGAAGTACTCGCACTACTACCGGAAGATGTATTGAAGCGACCCGCCGGCGGTTAACGCTCGCCGTAGCGGAGCCAGATGGCGGCGGCATCCTCGTTGTCGAAGATGCGCGCGATGAAGCCGTGTTCGTAGGCCATCAGCCCGGCGAGTTCCACCTGGGGAATCTGCACCGCATCCCGTTCCACGTAAGCGATGCGTACATCCTCCATGCCCTCGCCCTTCATCGACAGCACGAACGCCATCATCTCCTCCGGCGGCGGCGGCTCGCCGTCCATGTCGTCCACCACCAGCACGCCGGATGGACCTATCCGGCGCACCTCCTCGGCGATGCGGCGCCAGTACGCCAAGGTGGTTTCGAGGGTGCCGTTGACGCCGGTGACGTGCACGCGCAAGCCGTAGGCCGCCGGGGTGAAGGCGATATCGAAGGGGCTTGGGGGTGCGGAATCCGGCATGGCGGACTCAGCCCAGGACCGTCTCGATATCGTCGGTCAGCGACGCGGGCTCCGCGGTCGGCGCATAGCGCTCGACTACCTTGCCATTGCGGTCGACCAGGAACTTGCTGAAGTTCCACTTGATCACGCCCAGGCCCAGCAGGCCGCCCTTCTCTTTTTTCAGCCACTGCCACAGCGGGTGGGCCTGGTCGCCGTTGACGTCGATCTTGGCGAACATGGGGAAGCTGACTTCGTAGTTGAGCGAGCAGAAGTTCTTGATTTCCGCTTCGTTGCCGGGTTCCTGGTGGCCGAACTGGTCGCAGGGGAAGCCGAGCACGACCAGACCGCGGTCGCGGTAGTCCTGCCAGAGCTTTTCCAGGCCGGTGTATTGCGGGGTGAAGCCGCACTTGGAGGCGACGTTGACGATCAACAGGGCCTTGCCGCGGTAGTCGCCGAGGGAAACGGGGTTGCCGTCGATGTCGACGGCATTGAAGTCGTATGCGGTGGCCATGGCAAGCTCCTTGGGGGGATACACCATGAGACACCGCATCAGGGGTGCTGGCAATAGCGCCGTGGCAGGAACATCAGCGCCAGGGCTTGGCCAGGCCGTGAAGCGACTTTAGAAGTACCTGTAGATCAAGTAGGAGATGGCCGCGATACAGGCAAGGATGCCAGGTACCGCAATGAGCGTAATGGACTTCTGGCGCCTCAGTGCTTCCCGTTGCAGCCCCATCGATTCCTCCGCGCGGAAGCGCGATTTCTGCATCTGCTCCTGTGCAACAACACGCTGCGCCTCCAATTGCGCAACGAGCTCGCGCTGCCCGTCGCGGATTTCGCGAAGCGTGTCGAGGATTTGCTGTTCGGTCTCTTGGCCCATGGTGGTTCGAGCTGTCTGGCTACCTGTCATTGCACAACGCGCACCGCCTCCACAAACGGCTTGATCCCCAAAGCCTCGTCGATCTCGCTGGGGTAGTAGGCCTTGCCCTGCTTGATCACCAAGGCGACCTTGCGGATATCGGCGATGTTCGAAGTCGGATCGCCATCGACCAGGACCAGGTCGGCGCGCTTGCCCACTGTCACCGAACCGCGATCCTGCAGCGTGCGCGTGTACTTCGCACCGTTCCACGTCGCTATCTGCAGTACCTGCGCCGGGGTCAGGCCCGCCTTCACGTACAGCTCCAGCTCACGTTGGAGGGTGAAGCCGGCCAGTTCATCGGTGCCGGCCACGATCGGCACGCCCGCCTTGTACATCCTGCCGACGAACTCGACCAGCTTGTCGAAGGAACGCGTGTAACGCTGCGCGGTGGCGTCGTCCGGAATGTTCATTTCGCCGACCCGGCGGCTGCGCTGGATATCCGGTGGCAGATGGTCGGCTACATCGGCCACGATCGGCGACAGCTCGCCATCGCGCTGGTGCAGGAACTCGAAGGTCGCCAGGGTCGGATCGACCACGATCTGCTTCTCCGCCAGCAGGGCGATGAAGTCCTGCACCGGCTTGGAATCCAGGTCCAGCCCGTCGGTCTTGTCCGCGACCAGGTAGAAACGCTGCAGGGTGCGGGTGTCGGTCGTCGGGGTGACGAAGAAGTTCAACAGCACCTGGTTGATGTGCTGGATTTCGTCGTAACCCTGCTCCACCACGTCCTGCGCGCGCATGAAGGCCGGGACATGGCCGCTGACCCGCAGGCCGCGCTGGTGCGCATAGGCGGCGGTGTCGCGCAAGATGTCCTTGGGGAAGGAGTTGTAGATCTTGACCTGCGGATAGCCGTGGTCGGCGTACCAGTCCACCGCCTTCTTCGCTTCCTCGAGATTCTTGATCACGAAGCCGTTGCGCGCGGACATCTTGCTCTCGCCTTCGATGAAACCGGCGGGCACCACGCTGGGCGAAAGCAACCTGCCTTCCTTCTCCTCGACCATCAACTGCTGCAGGGTCGCGTTGTCGTTGCCCATGTCGCGAATGGTGGTTACGCCGGCGGCGAGCTGCAGGCCACCGTCCCAGCGCCCGAGGTGCGAATGCATGTCGAACAACCCGGGCAGCAACACCTTGCCGCCGGCATCGATGACATTGTCGGCCTTGGCCCGTTCGCCACCACCGTTGGCGATGGACTTGATCCTGCCGCCCTCGATCAGCAGGTCCGAAGCCTGGCCCAGCGTCGCGTGTTCGCTGTCGAACACGCGCGCATTGCGAATCAGGGTGGTGCCGGGCAGCGGATGCGCCAGGCGCTTTTCCATGGCCAGAACGGCCTCGCCTTCGGCCTTCTTCTGCTGCGTTTCGAGCGCATCGGCATTGCCTTCCCAGCCCTGCTCGATCAGCTGGAGGAAGCCGGGATAGATGAAGGCGAACAGGCGCGGGTTCTCGCCCTCGGTCGCCCACGCGAAGGTCGGGGTCAGGCCGATGCCGGTCATCGACACCAGCTGCACCTTGCGCTTCGCGCTGCCGCTGGCGACTTCCGCCTCCGCGATCTTGCGCATGGTCAGGGTGCCGCTGGGAATCAACGGCAGCTTGCCGTCAGGGCGCTTGGCGATGGCCGCCATCGCCACCGAGAAACCCTCGGGCGTGCCGCCGAGCGGTGAATACAAGGCGGTGCCGGAAACCGTCTGTTTCCCGCTGTCGGAATTGGACTTCCATTTCACGGCATCGCCGGCGCGCGAGAAAGTTTCGTCGACCGGCGCACCGAAGGTGGAGGCACCCCTGACGTGGTAGCGGCTGAAGGTGCCGTCTTCGGCCAGTTCGAACTCTTCCTTCAGCTCCGGTCCGCGACCGTTGTCCTTGAAGATGAAATCGACCCGGGTCACCCCATCGTCACCCTTCACCACCACCTGTTCGCCGGCCTTGGTGCCCCCATCGACCAGCGCGACGTAGCGGATGGTTTCGGCCGACCACGCCGGGGCAGCCAGGCACATCGCAAGACACAGGGACAGGGTGCGCTTCATTCAGGAGTCTCCGGGATATCGGGATCGGGGCGGCCGCGCAGTAGGATCGGGCCGTACATCCGAGCATATCCCAAGGGCCCAACCACCCCCACCCCTGCCTTTCGTCACAGGCCCGGCCGGGGGGCTTCGGTTAGCCTTTGCGGTCCGACATTGGAAGGAAGTTGCAGAATGACCACCCGCCTCGCCCTTGCGCTCGCCGCATCCCTTGGACTTGCCATGCCCGCCTACGCCCAGGACGCCGCCCCGACCACCACCGAAGCCGCCAAGCCGGCCAACCCCTTCTTCGCGGAAAGCCCGCTGCCGCTGCACTATCCGCAGTTCGACAAGATCAAGGACGCCGATTTCGCCCCCGCCTTCGATGCCGGCATGACCGAGCAACTGAAGGAAATCGACGCCATCGCCGACAATCCGGAGGCCGCCAGCTTCGACAACACCATCCTGGCCCTGGAAAAGAGCGGCCGCGTGCTGAACCGCGCGCAGACCGTGTTCTATGCCCTGGTCGGCGCCGACACCAATCCCGTCCGCGAAAAGCTGCAGGGCGACTACGCGGCGAAGTTCGCGGCGCATGGCGACGCCATCGCGCTCAACCCGAAGCTGTTCGCCCGCATCAAGGCGCTGTACGAGCAGCGCGCCACGCTGGGCCTGGATGCCGAGGGCGTGCGCCTGGTCGAGCGTTACCACACCGATTTCGTCCGCGCCGGCGCCAACCTGTCCGAAGCCGACAAGGCCAAGCTGAAGGAGATGAATGCCGAACTGGCCGGCCTGGGCACCAAATTCACCCAGAATGTGCTGGGCGGCGTCAACGCCTCGGCGCTGGTGCTGGACGAGGCCAAGCAGCTGGCTGGCTTTACCGACGAGCAGATCGCGACCGCGGCCGAAGCCGCCAAGTCGCGCAAGCTGGAAGGCAAGTACTTGCTGCCGCTGCTCAACACCACCGGCCAGCCGCCGGAATCACAGCTGACCGACCGCGCCACCCGGCAGAAGCTGCATGAAGCTTCGGTCGCGCGCGGCAGCCACGGCGGCGAGTTCGACAACCGCGAGATCATCTCCAAGATCATGAAGCTGCGCGCCGACCGCGCCAAGCTGCTGGGTTACCCCAACCATGCGGCTTACGTGCTGGAAGACGAAACCGCCAAGACCCCGCAGGCGGTCAACGACATGCTCGGCAAGCTGGCCCCGGCCGCGGTAGCCAACGCCAAGCGCGAGGCCGCCGACCTGCAGGCGATGATCAAGAGCGAAGGCGGCGATTTCGAACTCGCGCCCTGGGACTGGGCCTTCTACACCGAGAAAGTGCGCCAGGCCAAGTACAACTTCGACGAATCCCAGCTCAAGCCGTATTTTGAATTGAACAACGTGCTCGAGAACGGCGTGTTCTACGCGGCGACCCAGCTGTACGGCATCACCTTCAAGAAGCGCACGGACCTGCCGCTCTACCATCCGGACACGGCTACCTATGACGTGTTCGATGCCGACGGCAAGCAACTGGCGATCTTCATCGCCGACATGTATGCACGCGATTCCAAGCGCGGCGGCGCATGGATGAATTCCTACGTATCGCAGTCCGGCCTGACCGGCTTCAAGCCGGTGGTCGCCAACCACCTCAACATCCCCAAGCCACCGGCCGGCAAGCCGACCCTGCTGACCTGGGATGAAGTGACCACCGCGTTCCACGAGTTCGGCCACGCCCTGCACGGCATGTTCTCGAACGTGGAATACCCCTACTTCACCGGCACCAGCGTG
>JAKFDG010000183.1:0-5778 GCA_036677285.1 Pseudoxanthomonas sp. | reverse complement strand
GTGACCCAGCCCAGCAGCACCAGGATCACCAGCGCCACCGGCAGCTCGAAACTGGCGCCGAAGGCCAGGAAGATCACCAGCACGAAATCCAGGTAGGCGTTGATGTCGGTCATCATGGTCACGCCATCGGGGGTGACCTTGGTCAGGAACCCGAACACCGCCGGCAGCACCACGAAGAACGCGAATGCGCAGCCGGCGTAGAACAGCACCACCGCCGAGGCCAGCAATGGCAGTGCCAGCCGCTTCTCGCGCTGGTACAGGCCGGGGGCGACGAAGGCCCAGGCCTGGTACAGCAGCCACGGCATGCTTGCGACCACGGCCACGAAGAACGCCAGCTTCAGCGGCGCGAAGAACGGCGAGGCCACCTCCACCGCGATCAATTGCGCCCCCGCCGGCAACTTGGCCAGCAGCGGCGCGGCGAACCAGGCGTACAGCTTGTTGGCGAACGGCAGCAGTGCCACCAGCACGATGCCCAGCCCGACCAGCCCGCGCATCAGCCGCGAACGCAGCTCGATCAGGTGATCGATCAGACGGGTTTCGGATTCGGGTTCAGGGTTGGCGCGGTTCATCGCTCTCGCCTTCGCCATCGGCCTTCGCTGCATCGACCGATCGCGCTTCGGACTTCGCCGCTGCGCGCAATTCATCGAATTCGCGCCGCGCCTCTTCGCCGCTCTCACGCACCGCCTGTTCGGTATCGCGCAGCGCGGTGTTGGCGTCGTGCAGGCTGCGCTTGAGTTCGTCCGCGGCCAGGTCGCGTTCCAGTTCGTCCTTGACCGAATACCACTGCGCGCGCGCGCGCCGCACCCATAGCCCGGCGAAGCGCGTCGCCTTGGGCAGGCGTTCGGGACCCAGCACGATCAGGGCCACGATGGCCACGACCAGCAGCTCGGAAAAACCGATGTCGAACATGACGGCGGAACCGACGCGCAGGCGTCAGCGTGCGTCGCGGTCGCGTTCCTTCGACTCGCTGTCTTGGGACTGGCTGCTCTCGTCGGTGCGCGACTGGTCGCCGAGCTGGCCGGCGGGCTTGTCTTCGTCCTTCAGGCCTTTCTTGAAGCCCTTGACCGCCTCGCCCAGGTCCTGTCCTGCATTGCGCAGGCGCTTGGTGCCGAAGACCAGCAGTACGACCACCAGCACGATGATCCAATGCCAGATGCTCAAACCGCCCATGGTGTGCTCGCAGGAAAAGTGAGGGTGGTCAGGATAGCGCAGTGCGGGCCGGGGGGTTGCGAAACCCGGCCCGCAATCGCATCACGGCGTGCCGTCCAGCGGTTCGCTGCGGATCTCGCCTTCGGCCACGGGCTGGAAACCCTGTCCCTGCGGCTCGGCCACCGGTTGCGTGGTGACCTCGGTGGTCGCCGTCGCGGCCGCCGGTGTGCTCAGCGTCGTCGTGGCGTCGGCCTGCGCCGCCGGCGCCTTGTCGCCGCGCGCGGAGCGGGCGATCGCGGTGGCTTCCTCCAGCTGGTCGCGGAAACCGACCACGGCATCGGAAGGCGCGCCGGCGCGACCTTCGAAGATCGCGCGCGGGGTGGCGGCGCTGCCGTACACGGCCACGTTGGCGTCGTCGTCGATCTGCAGCACCGCGCCATCCAGGGCCACGCCGGCGAACAGGCCGCGTGCGCGCGACCACGACCAGATCTCGGCCTTCAGCTGGCCATCGGTGGAAGCCGAGGCATTGCGCCCGACCGGACCGGCGGCCACGCCGGCATCGGCGCCGAGGGTGATCTTGCCGTTGACGATGTTGTCCAGGTTGCGGTCGTTGCGGAACACCAGCACCACGTCGGAGGACTGCACCCCGGCCTGGAAGCCGATGCTGCCGCCGGTGAGCTTCACGAACACCGGTTGCGACCAGGTGCCGTCAGGGTTCTTCACCGACATCAGGCCGTGGCCGCGGCGCCCGCCCACCACCAGCCCGACCTTGAGCGTGTCGGGGATGACGATGACCGCGCGGCCTTCGTCCAGCAGTTTGTCGGGGATGCCCTGCTCGGGAATCTTCTGGATCTCGCTGAGCACGCGCACCGCGTTGCTGGCACGTTCGTCCTCCTGCGGTCCGGCCATCGCATGGCCGGCGAACAGGGTGGTCAACAGCAATGCGGCAAGGCGCGCGGTTCGGGTGTGGTTCGGGACAGGCATGGGGGGACTCCGCGATTGATCCGTTGGCCGGGCGAGTGGCGGAAGAATCCGCTGATGCCGGATAAGGCCGAGCCTAGACGCGAGAGCGTGAATCGTCGATGAGTTTTCCAGGGCGTGACGTGCGCATCGCGACAGCGACGTCGCAGCGTTCCGGACAATCACACAGTGGTCGCCGGCGCTCATCTGGCATCATGTGGCGATGCCAGCCGACCCCGCCAGCGTAGGTTCCGCCGTGCCCTGCGCACCCCCGACGCAGGCGCTGGTGATCGTTAATCTGGGCACGCCCGAAGCGCCGACCGCCACGGCGGTGCGGCGCTATCTGGGCGAATTCCTCAGCGATCCGCGCGTGGTTTCCATCCCCGCCTTGTTGTGGAAACCGCTGCTGTACGGAGTGATCCTGCCGCTGCGCGGGCCACGTTCGGCGGAAAAGTATGTCAAGGTCTGGCTGCCGGAAGGGTCGCCGCTCGCGGTGTATACGCAACGCCTGGCCACGGCGATCCAGGCGCGATTGCCGGCCTGGCGTGTGCTGCATGCAATGCGTTACGGGGAACCGGCCTTGAAGAAGGCGCTGGCCGGATTGCGGACGCAGGGCATCCAGCGCGTTGTCGTGTTGCCGTTGTATCCGCAGTATTCGACCACCACCACCGCCTCGGTCGCCGACGTGGTGGCGCGTGACGCGCAGGGACTGGAGGTGACGTCGATCGACGACTACTCGATCGATGCCGGCTGGCTCGCGGCGATGGCCGCTTCGGTCCACGACTGGCGCGAGCAGCACGGCAGTGGCGAACACCTGTTGTTCTCCTTCCACGGCCTGCCGCAACGCGTGGCCGATGCGGGCGATCCGTATCCGGAGCGCTGCGAAGCCAGCGCGGGTGAGATCGCCGTCGCCCTGGGGCTGTCGCCTTCCGAGTGGACCCTGACCTACCAATCGCGTTTCGGCCGCGAGCGCTGGCTGGAACCGGCGACCACGCAGGTGCTCGACGAACTCGCCGCACGCGGGGTGCGCAAGGTCGACGTGGTCTGCCCCGGCTTCGCGGTCGATTGCCTGGAGACGCTGGAGGAGGTCGCGATGCAGTTCGCCGAACACTTCGCTGCCAAGGGCGGAGAGTTGCGCTACATCCCCTGCCTCAACGACTCCGCCGCTCATGCCGATGCGCTGGCCGCGCTGGCGCAACGCAAGGCAGGGGCACGCGGATGACGTTGCACGAAGTCGGATTCGATATCCCGCTCGGCCGCATCGCCGCCCTGCGCGGCGGCAATCCGGAGGGTCCGCGAGTACTGGCCCTGCACGGCTGGCTGGACAACGCCGCCAGCTTCGCGCCACTGGCGGAGCAACTCGCCGATCTTGACCTGGTGATGCCGGACCTGCCGGGCCACGGCCACAGCGCGCATCTCGCACCCGGCGCGGAATACACCCTCGGGGTGACCGTGAATGCGCTGCTGGATGTGGCCGATGCGCTCGGTTGGGAACAGTTCGCCTTGCTCGGCCATTCGATGGGCGCGGGCATCGCCAGCATTCTGGCCGCGTCGGTGCCGCAGCGGATCACCCGGCTGGTGGCGATCGAAGCCCTGGGCGCGCTGGCCGAAACCCCGGAGCGCACCGCGATCCGGTTGCGCGAAGGCGTCGCCGCCGCGCGTGCATTATTGGCCAAGCAGCTGCGCGTATTCCCCGACCTGGCCGCGCCGATCCGCGCGCGCATGCAGGCCAACCAGTTGAGCGAAGCCAGCGCGGGCCTGCTGGTCGAGCGCGGCGTGGTGGCGAGGGACGATGGCTTCGTCTGGAGCAGCGATCCGCGACTGACCCTGCCCACCCTGCAACGTCTCACCGAGTCGCAGATCCGATACCTCGTCGCCGCCATCGAATGCCCGACGCGGGTGATCTATGCCGACCCGCCGCAGGTCTACCTGCCGGAACCGCTACGCAGCGACCGCGTCGGTTTGTTGCCGCGCGGCGAACTGGTGGTGTTGCCCGGTACCCACCACCTGCACATGGAAACTCCGGGTGCGGTAGCTGCGGCCATCGGCGGGTTTTTCTCCGCCTAGCCGGGTGCCGCCGTCATCCGGCCAGCAGCTTGCGCAGACTCGCCTTCAAGGCACGGCCATGGGCATGGAAGTAGTCGCGTTCCTCGCGCCAGGCCGGGAAGCGCGCTTCGACTTCGTGCCAGAACGCCCGCGAATGGTCCGCGTGGATCAGGTGGCAGAGCTCATGCACCAGCACATACTCGAACGCCGAAGGCCGGCCCAGCACCAGGGCCAGGTCCAGCGCCAGCGAACCGTCCGGACTCAGCGAACCCCATTGCGAGGACATCACCTTGAGACGGATGCGAGCCGGCGCCCGCGGCAGTCCTGGCAGGTACTTCGGCAGCCAGTGGCCGATGTCGGCGCGGGCCTGGGCTTCGTGGAACTCGCGCAGGGCGCGCCGCAAGGTCGCATCGCTCGCCCGTAGGGGTGCATGGAAATGCAGGAGGTTGGCGGCGGTATCGTGAGTCAGTCGCGCGTAGCGCCCTTCATGCCAGTGCAGGGCCAGCGATTCGCCCCGCAAGGGCAGGCTCGTCGTTTGCTCGCGGACCAATACCGGCCAGGTGTCGTCGCTGGAATACTTCTCCAGCTGCAGGGACAGCCACTGTCGATGCTCCTGCAGAAAGCGATCACCGGAAACCAGGCTGGCGCGCAGTGGCAAGGTCAATCGTGCGCCGCGTTCGTCCACACTCAGCTTGACGCGTTTTGCGCGCGGATCACGCACCCGCTGGACTTCGATCCGGCCCTGCTGCGGCAGATCCAGCACGACGACGTCGCGTTCGATGGATTTCGTGGATGGCAGACGAAGGCGGCGCAGGAGCATGCAGCGATTATGGCTTACGAAAAGAAAACCCCGCATAGCGATGCGGGGTTTTGGCGCAGCGGACCGCAGTGCGACGGGTTACCTGCTGGACTGATAGGGCGACACGGAGCGCAAGGAGAGGAATGCCGGCTTGGTGTTGTCTACGGGCGGCGTGTCCGAATAGAGGTAGTTGCTGCGGGCGGGGCGTGGCGAGCCGGCGCGAGCATGCAGGCGCCTGGACGCTTCGGAACGCCAGTTGGCCAGCAACCGTTCGCATTGATCGGCAAGTAACGCCTGATCGGCGGTGCCGGCGAAGGCCTCGTCAGAGCATTGGCCAGCGAACTTAGCGCCCGCGGGAGTCAACACGTCAGGCAATTGCACGGAGGGTATTGCCTTGCCGTCATCGGTGGCCATGGCCACGGCGGGCGAGAGCATCAGTGCGAGGCTGGCGATCCTGAACAGTTTCATGTCGACTCCTTTCATCATGTGGGCTGGTCTAATCGAAGCTACGCCACTGTCTCGACAGGGTCAAACCGGCAGGCGACGCCATCGCCGCCGCCTTAGCGTAGATTCAGACTTCGGCCTTGCTCAGCTTCAGCGCCGTTTCCAGCACTCCGAACAACCGCTTCACCTCGCCGCTCATCAGGGCGAAGCGCGCATCCAGTTCGGCGCGGAGGTCTTCACGCTCGGTGTTCTCCAGCTGGTCCACCGCGCCGTCGAGGAACTTCAGCTTGCGGATCACCAGGTCCTCGCCGAGGACGAAGGACAGATGGTCGTCCAGGGTCAGCGCCAGGCGCGTGACCTGCTTGCCGGCCTCCAGGTGC
>JAKFDG010000182.1:0-2565 GCA_036677285.1 Pseudoxanthomonas sp. | reverse complement strand
GACATCGCCGACGTGCGCCTGAAGCAGCAGCGCATGGACTACGGCCGGCGCCTGGACGGGCGCAAGGCGGTGGGCATCGACATCTTCAAGGAGCGCAACGCCAACCTGGTGGAAGTCTCGCGCAACGCGCTCAACGAAGTGGAGGAGATCCGCAAGGAACCCTCGATGAGCGACCTGCAGATCAAGGTCATCGATAACCAGGGCGACAATGTCACCACCTCGCTGGTCGAGCTGGCCGAGGCCGGGGCCATCGGCCTGGTGCTGTCGATCGCGGTGCTGTTCTTCTTCCTGCGCCACTGGCCGTCGACGATGATGGTGACGCTGGCGATCCCGATCTGTTTCGTGATGACCCTCGGCTTCATGTACTTCGCCGGCGTGACCCTGAACATCCTGTCGATGATGGGCCTGCTGCTGGCCATCGGCATGCTGGTGGACAACGCGGTGGTGGTGGTGGAGAGCATCTACCAGGAACGCGAACGCATGCCCGGCCAGCCGCGGCTGGCGTCGATCGTCGGCACCCGCCACGTCGCCATCGCGCTGTCGGCCGGCACCCTGTGCCACTGCATCGTGTTCGTGCCCAACCTGTTCGGCGAACGCAACTTCCTGAGCATCTACCTGTCGCAGATCGCGATCACCATCTCGGTGTCGCTGCTCGCGTCGTGGCTGGTGGCGGTAAGCCTTATCCCGATGCTGTCGGCGCGACTGAAGACGCCACCGGCGGTCGGCAACCACACCGGCATCATCCCGCGCATGCAGGCCCGCTACGCGCGGATCCTGCGCTGGACCCTGGACCATCGCGGCTGGAGCGTGACCGGCATCCTGCTGATCATCGCGATCAGCATCGTGCCGATGATGCTGACCAAGAAGAACATGTTCGGCGGCGAGGACGCCGACGAGGTCAACGTCTTCTACCAGTGGAAGGGGTCCTACAGCCTCGGCCAGATATCGGACGAAGTGCTCAAGGTCGAGAAGTTCCTGGGCGCCAACCGCGAGCGCTTCCACGTGGTCCAGCTCTATTCCTGGTACAGCGAGCAGGGCGGCGCCGGGACCATGATCAAGTTCGACCCCGAGAAGGTCGATGACATGAAGGCGCTGATCGAGGAGATCCGCAAGGACCTTCCCAAGTCCGCGCGCGCCACGATCGGCATCGGCAATGACGACGGCGGTGGTGGTGGCGGTGGCGGCCAGCCTGGCGAGAACGTGCAGGTGCAGCTGGTGGGCGATTCCACCGAGACCTTGACCGAGATTGCCGAGGAAATCGTCCCGATCCTGGCCAAGCGCAAGGAACTGCGCGACGTGCGGGTCGATGCGGGAGACCAGAACAGCGAGCTGTCGGTGCGCGTGGACCGCGAACGCGCGGCGGCGTTCGGCTTCAGCGCGCAACAGGTGGCGCAGTTCGTCGGCATCGCCCTGCGCGGCGCGCCGCTGCGCGAGTTCCGCCGCGGCGAATCCGAGGTGCCGGTGTGGGTGCGCTTCGCCGGCGCCGAGGAATACGGCATCGAGGACCTGTCTTCCTTCATGGTGCGCGCGTCGGACGGGCGCACGGTGCCGCTGCTGAGCATGGTCGATGTCGGGGTGACCCCGGCCGCGACCCAGATCCAGCGCACCAACCGCCAGACCACCTTGACCGTGCAGGCCAACCTGGCCGACAAGGTCACCGTGCCGGACGCACGCAAGGCCATGGAGGAAGCGCTGAAGGGCGCCTCGTTCCCGGCGGGCTACAGCTATTCGTTCGACGGCGGCGCGTTCCAGGACGAGGACGAGGCGACCGGACAGATGATGATGAACCTGCTCATCGCCCTGGTGCTGATCTACATCGTCATGGCCGCGGTGTTCGAGTCGCTGCTGTTCCCGGCGGCGATCATGAGCGGCGTGCTGTTCTCGGTGTTCGGGGTGTTCTGGCTGTTCTGGCTGACCGGCACCGAGTTCAACATCATGGCTTTCATCGGCATCCTGGTGCTGATGGGCGTGGTGGTGAACAACGGCATCGTGATGATCGAGCACATCAACAACCTGCGCCGGCGCGGCAAGTCGCGCACCGATGCGCTGGTGGAAGGCAGCCGCGAACGCCTGCGCCCGATCCTGATGACCATGGGCACGGCGATCCTGGCGATGATCCCGATCGCGATCGGCGGCACCCAGATGGGTGGCGACGGCCCGCCGTACTTCCCGATGGCCCGCGCCATCGCCGGCGGCCTGGCGTTCTCCACGGTGGTCAGCCTGCTGTTCCTGCCCACGATCTACGCGATCCTGGACGACCTGCGCAGCGGCACCGCGCGGGTGATCAAGCGGGCGCGCACGCGCAAGGGCGAGGGCGGCGTGCCGGTGGCGGCGATAACGGCGTTGAAGGCGGAGTAGGGCGGGTCTTGACCCGCCTTCCGGAATCTCGCGGCTGCCTAAGGGCGGGTTAGAACCCGCCCTACGCGAAACTCTTCGTCATCCCGGCGCAAGCCGGGACCCATCGCACCGATAGGCATTACCCGTGGATCCACGTTGCCGTCGCAGAAGCGTTCCACGCGCTTCTCAGCCCCCTACCACTGGGTCCCGGCTTGCGCCGGGATGACG
>JAKFDG010000181.1:0-2441 GCA_036677285.1 Pseudoxanthomonas sp. | reverse complement strand
CGGAAACCCGATGCCGCCATCGTGGTCTTCGGCGAGACCCCCTACGCCGAATTCCAGGGCGACATCGCCACCCTGCTGTACAAGCCGGGCAACGACGCCGACCTGGAGTTGATCAAGCGCCTGAAGGCAGACGGAATTCCGGTGGTGGCGGTGTTCCTGAGCGGTCGCCCGCTGTGGATGAACCGCGAAATCAACGCCGCCGATGCGTTCGTCGCCGCGTGGCTGCCGGGGTCCGAGGGCGAGGGTATCGCCGATGTGCTGCTGCGCAAGCCCGATGGTGGCGTGCAGCATGACTTCAAGGGCAAGCTCAGCTTCAGCTGGCCGCGCACCGCCACCCAGTACGCCAACAACGTGGGGCAGAAAGACTACGACCCGCTGTTCGCGTTCGGCTTCGGCCTGACCTATGCGGACAAGGGCGACCCCGGATCGGGTCCGGGGCAGGTCCTGGCGCTGCTGCCAGAGGATTCGGGCGTGTCCGGCGAGCAGTCGGCCAGCGGCGTGTACTTCGCCAAGGGCAAGCCGTCCGTGGGCCTGGCGTTGCAGCTGTCCAGCGCTTCCCAAGCCAACATGCCGGCGACGACCGTGCCCGCGGCGTTGGCGGATGGCAGCCTGAAGCTGAGCGCGGTGGACCACAAGGCGCAGGAAGATGCGCGTCGCCTGCAATGGTCTGGCTCGACTGCGGCCAAGCTGGTGCTGGCATCCGCCACGCCGTTCGACGTCAGCCGCGAGAGCAACGGCGACGTGCAACTGCAGTTGACCCTGCGCCGCGACAGTGCGATCACCGCACCGGTCTGGCTGGGCGTGGGCTGCGGCGAAGGCTGCAGCGGCCGCGTCGACCTGCAGAAGACATTGGCGGCGCTGCCGCAAGGCCAGTGGAAGGTCGTCGGCGTACCGTTGAAGTGCTTCGTGAAGGCGGGCGCGGACGTGGGCAAGCTGACGCAGGTGCCGGTGCTGGAGAGCGCGGTGGCGCTCGATCTGTCGGTTTCGCGCATCGCGTTGGGCGCGTTGAACGAAGCGCAAGCAACGGCGGACTGCCCGGTCCAATGACCGGGCATCCACATCATCGGTAGTACTCAAGGGGAGAGCATCGTGGGCTTGTCGACATTGGATATCGCCATCGTGGTGGCCTACCTGGCCGGCATCTTCGTGCTGGCGCAATGGGTTTCACGCGAAAAGGCGGGCCACCAGAAGGATGCGAAGGACTACTTCCTGGCCAGCAAGTCACTGCCATGGTGGGCGATCGGCGCTTCGCTGATAGCGGCCAACATCTCGGCCGAGCAGATCATCGGCATGTCCGGTTCCGGCTATGCCATCGGCCTGGCGATCGCCTCCTACGAATGGATGGCGGCGGTCACCCTGCTCATCGTGGGCAAGTTCTTCCTGCCCATCTTCCTGCGCAACGGCATCTACACCATGCCGCAGTTCCTGGAAGAGCGTTACGGCACCAAGATCCGCACGCTGATGGCCGTGTTCTGGCTGGGGTTGTACGTCTTCGTCAATCTCACTTCGATCCTGTGGCTGGGTTCGCTGGCCGTCGCCCAGATCACCGGCATGGACCAGATGCTGGCGTTGGCGTTGCTCGGGATTTTCGCGTTGGTCTATCAGTTGTACGGCGGACTGAAGGCGGTGGCGTTGACCGATATCGTGCAGGTATCGCTGCTGGTGCTGGGCGGCCTGCTGGTGTCGGCGCTGACGCTGAGCAAGATCGGCGATGGCGCCGGCATCGTGGCCGGCTTCAGCAAGCTGTGGCAGGCGCACCCCGAACACTTCCACATGATCCTGTCCAAGGACAGTCCCTTCTACAAGGACCTGCCGGGGCTGAGCGTACTGATCGGCGGCATGTGGATCATGAATGTCAGCTACTGGGGCTTCAACCAGTACATCATCCAGCGCGCACTGGCGGCCAAGGACATCAAGGAAGCCCAGAAAGGCGTGGTTTTCGCCGCCTTCCTCAAGCTGCTGATGCCGGTGATCGTGGTGCTTCCCGGCATCGCCGCGGTGGTGCTGGCGAAGGATCTGACGCGTCCGGATCAGGCTTACCCGACCATGATGGCGATCCTGCCCAGCGGCATCCTCGGACTGGTGTTCGCGGCGCTGGTGGCGGCCATCGTGGCGTCGCTGGCATCCAAGATAAATTCGGTCGCCACCATCTTCACCCTGGATTTCTACGCCAAGCAGCACAAGAACCACGACGAAACCAAGCTGGTGCGCGTCGGCCGGATCGCGGCCACGGTTTCCATCGTCCTGGCCATCCTGACGGCACGTCCGTTGCTGGGCAGTTTCGACCAGGGTTTCCAGTACATCCAGGAATACACCGGCTTCTTCACCCCGGGCATCGTGGTGATCTTCGTGCTGGGCCTGTTCTGGAAGCGCGCCAACGAGGCCGGCGCGCTGGCCGCGGCGATCGGTTCGTTCGCGCTGTCGGTGGTGTTGAAGCTGGC
>JAKFDG010000180.1:0-1632 GCA_036677285.1 Pseudoxanthomonas sp. | reverse complement strand
GGCGCGGGAACGCACGGCCCTGGCCAACGCCGCTTCGGCGCAGGAGCTGGCCGCGAGCCTGCAAGCCAACCCGCGTGTGGCCACGCTGATACAACTGGCGGCGGCCAAGAACTGCCAGATGCCCTGATCGTCCGCGTCACCTGGATTTCGCGCGTGCTTGAGGTGCCGGCGCGATGGCGAACCGCCCCGCGCAGCGGCAATGCCTGCATTGTTGTGGCGACCGATAAAAGGAAAGCCGCTCGAGAGCGGCTTTCAAGATGTCGCGTGGGGCGGGAAGCGTGGGTCAGTGCATGAGGCGGGGCCCGGCCCACCATCGCCATGCATCAGGTTTGCATTGGCGGCGGTACGAACAGCGGTGGGCTCAGGCCCACCCTGCGGCCCTCAAGAACTGGCGGGCGGATCCTTGCTCCGGGTCCGGGACACCGCGGTGACGATGCCGATGCCCAGCAACACGACCGTACCTACCCCGATCCACTGCGGGGCCAGGCCGGCCAGAAACGCGCCGTAGGCCAAACCACCGATCAACACCACCATGCCGACGAGATAGATCGCTAACGATGACATATGCGTGCCTCCTGACTGTGGATGGCAAGATTGTAGGCAGCGTCCGTGTTCCCCGGCGTGAGGACAGGCCAGGTCGCCAAGGCATGGCTGCCCGCGGATTGGGGCATAGCCGTGGAAGCCGCCGGCGGCTTCGGCCAACGCGACGATCCGCGAGCCAGCCAGGATTCGTAGGGGTCTGACGCGTTACGATGCCGCACCCCACGGTTCGCACGCTGTAGATTCCGCATGAAGTCCCCCACCCCCGACGCACCTCCGGCGGCATGAGCAAGGCGTCGAGCAAAGCGGATCCCAGGACCGAAGACCGCACCGAACGCTTGCAGCACTGGATCGCCGTGCTTGCAAGCGCGCTGCTGCATCTGTTGTTCGTGCTCCTCGCGATGTGGTCTTCCACGGTCCCGGTGACGACGGCGGCAGGGGGCGACGCGGGCAGCAGGATGGCCGTGGACTTCGTCGGCAGGACGCCACCCCCCGTCAACGCGTCGCCCCCGAACAAACCCTCCGCGAAGCCAGCGGCCTCCCGCGTCCAGTCCACGCTGGTCACGCGTGCCGACGATCCGGTGCCGCCCATCGTCCTTGACGCCGCCGCGGATGGCCACGCCGAAGCGTCCGTGGAAACTCCGCCTGCAGCGCCCACGCCACCCGCACCGCCGCAGCGTCGCTCGCATGTTTGGGGACAGCCGCCCGGCCTGCTGCCGGAAGACGCCGCCCCCGAAAACGCGGGCCTGGCCAGAAGCCCTGCCCTTGCGCGCGGCCGCGGCAACGCGTCCGGCACCGGCGAACCCAGCATGGAAGTGGGCGGCTATCAGGTCTACTACGACCTGCTCAGCGAAGCCCGGCTGCGCGCCTGGCGCGACCAGGGAATGACGGAGATCTTCATGCCACTGCCGGGCACGCGGCGGTACATGATCTGCCCGCTGGAAACCGCGCTGAGGCGCGAGTCCGGCCCCTGTCGCCTGCTCGAGCCGGATTCGCCGGAACTGGCGACCATCGGCGATGCGCGCGAGGCCATCAACATGCAAAAGGTCTACCGTCTGGGCGAAGTGGTCTGGAGCGGCCCGGGCGCGTACA
>JAKFDG010000179.1:0-20562 GCA_036677285.1 Pseudoxanthomonas sp. | reverse complement strand
TCGGCGGATTGACCACCGATGTCAGCATCCCCACTTCGATGCGCTGGATCCCCAAGGGCATGACCGTGGAATACCTGAAGAAGGCGATGGGCACGCAGCATGCGGTCGCCACGCCGGAATTCCCGCCACACGAATCGGCGGAAGGCTACGAGTTGCCGATGAACGTGGTGGTGACCGATCCGCAGGGCGAGGCCGTGTTCAAGGCTCGCATCTTGATGTGGGTGTCGCCGAAGCCGCGCCGCGCCTGATCGACCGCAACCTGGAAGCGGAACGCGTCGCAACGCGCTGCCATGGCAAAAAGCCCATGGATACGCTGGCCAGAATCAGGTCGATGTCAGCACCGCAACAATCGCCGCTATCGCCGGCACGCTCTGCACGAAAAAGATGCGTTTGTTGACGCTCCAGGCGCCGTACAGTCCGGCGACCACCACGCAACCCAGGAAAAACAAGACCACGTCCCATTGCGCGGCGCAGAGGAACCAGAGCAAGCCTGCGGCCAGGAAGCCGTTGTACAGCCCCTGGTTGGCGGCCAGCACCCGCGTCGTCTCCGCCTTCTCAGGCGTGTTGCGGAACGTCTTGAGCCCCAGCGGCTTGGTCCACAGGAACATTTCCAGGGCCAGGAAATACAGGTGCAACAGGGCGACGAGCACAACCAGGCCCTGGGCAAGGATCAGCATGATCATTTCTCCGAATGGAAACCGTGTTTCGACAGGCGCCAGCCGACTCCGGCTGCCGTCACCGCCGCAAGCGCGCTGAGCGATGCGAAACCCGCCGTGGCCATGCCCACCGAGCGTAGCAGGTTCATCCCGACCGCGATCGATACGTCGCCGAAGCGCCACACCGCGGTATCGACCACGTTCTGTCCCTTGTAACGGATCCCGCGCGGCATCCGCGCAAACAGGCTGTGGCGCGCAGGTTCGGCCATGCCGTAGGCGAGGCCGCGACTGACGATCAAGGCGATGGCCACCGCCGGCATCGATCCGATCAGGGGCGCATGTGGATCACTCGAGAACACCACCAGCAGCAGCGCCATCGCGCCACCGATCGCCCACAGCAGGATCAGGAATCCGGGGCCCTTGCGCGGCAGCAGCCAGCGGGTCAGCGTGAGCTGCGCCACCGCGGTGATGAGGTTCGCGAACGTGTCGACGTTCGCGGCGAAGCGCGTGCGCGATACCGCATCGGTGAACGTGGCATTGGAATAGTCGGCGACCAGCGCGTAGTTCACGGTGCCGATGCCGTCGGCGAGCAGCAGCAGGATCGCCATGCCGCGCATGAACGGGTTGCCGAATACGTTCTTCAAACCGTCCCATATGCTGCCGCCGATCGCGGCCTCGTGCCCGGCCTCGTGCCGGCGCAAGCCGTGCACGCGCGCCCAGCGCCCGAGCACCACGATGCACGCCACCGCGATGCCCAGCAGCGACGCGGACACGAGCAGCAACGGCGCCACGCCGACCACGTCGACCAGCGCGCGCGTCAGCATCGGTCCGGCCACCGCGCCGGCGGTGCCGGCCAGGGCGATGATCGGGAACAGGCGCCGTGACTGTTCCTCATTCCAGATGTCGGCCATGAAGCTCCAGAACACCGACACCACGAACAGGTTGAACACGCTCACCCAGACGAAGAACACGATGCCCAGCGTCCGCGGGCCAAGCAATGCCGGCTCCATGAACAACGGCGCGAAGCCGAGCAGGCAAGCGATGAAGAAGACATTCACCACGGGCATCACGATCCGGCGCGGGTAACGCGTCACCAGCGCGCCGAACAGGGGAATCATCGCCACCATCACCACCAGGGTGGCGGCGTAGAACCAGGGCAATTGGGTGGACCCTACCGCGGCGGTTAATTGCTCGCGCACCGGCCGGATCATGTAATACGCCGCCAACACGCAGAAGAAATAAATGAAGCAAAGCGCGACCGCCGGCCACTCTCCCGCCTGTACCCGTCCAGCGCGTGGCTGCATGACCGAGATTCCCCCTGCGTTGCGCGCACGGTATCCGATGCACTGCAACATCGCCAGCGGTTTCCCCGCAGGCCTGGCTTTGATTTCAGTCGCTTGGCCCGGGAGTCGCCACGCAGAGCATTTGCTCTATCCTCGCAAGCTAGGTTCGCCGGGCCCTCGGAACAGGTTCACACGTGTACGACTACATCATCATTGGCGCCGGCTCCGCCGGCTGCGTACTGGCCAACCGCCTTTCCGAAGATCCCACCGTCAAAGTCCTGCTGCTGGAAGCCGGCCCCCGCGACCGCCATCCCTTCATCCACATGCCCGCCGGCATCTCCAAGCTGGTCAACAAGAAGGGCGTGAACTGGGACTACACCACCGCCCCCGAGCCGCAGCTCAACAACCGCATGCTGTGGTGGCCGCGCGGCAAGGTGCTCGGTGGCTCCAGCTCGATCAATGCCATGTGCTACATCCGCGGCGTCGCCGGCGACTACGACCGCGACTGGGCGACGTCGCACGGCGCCGACGGCTGGAACTGGGACTCGGTGCTGCCCTATTTCAAGCGCGCCGAACGCAACGACCGCGGCGGCGACGCACTGCACGGTGCCAGCGGTCCTTTGAATGTCGCCGACCTGCGCTACGTCAACCCCCTGTCGCACGCCTTCGTCGCTGCCGGCGAGCAGGCCGGTTATCCGCTGAACCACGATTTCAACGGTCCACGGCAAGAAGGCTTCGGCCTGTACCAGGTCACCCAGAAGAACGGCGCACGCTGCTCCAGCGCGGTCGCCTACCTCGACCCGGCGCGCGAGCGCGCCAACCTCACCATCGTCACGGGCGCCCAGGTCGGACGGATCACGTTCGAGAAGAATGCAACGGGCGGGCCGCGCGCCAATGGCGTGGCCTACACGGCGCACGGCCAGGCCTTCCACCAGGAAGCGACGCGCGAAGTGCTGCTCAGCGGCGGTGCGATCAACTCGCCACAGGTGCTGATGTTGTCAGGCGTCGGCCCGGCACGGCAGCTGCGTGACCTGGGCATCGAGGTCATTGCCGATGCACCGCAGGTTGGCGAGAACCTGCAGGACCACCTCGACATCTCCACCCTGCAGCACTCGACCCAGCGCGTCACCTACGACCGCCTCAGCGATATCAAGGTCGCGTTCGACTATTTCCTGCGCGGCCATACCGGCCCCGGCACCAGCAACATCGCCGAAGCCGGCGGTTTCCTGCGCTCGCAATACGCGCCGGACGAGCGCGCCGACATCCAGTTCCACTTCATTCCGGCGATGCTCGACGACCATGGCCGCAACCGGCTCAAGGGCGACGGTTACACTCTGCACGCCTGTTTCCTGCGCCCGCACAGCCGCGGCCGCATCACCCTGGCCAGCGCGAACCCGGCCGACAAAGCGCGGATCGAGGCCAACTACCTAAGCGACGCCGCCGGCTTCGACCTGAAGATGATGGTCGAATGCGCCAAGCTCTCACGCGAACTGTTCGCGCAGAAGGCCTTCGACGATTACCGCGGGGCCCCGATCCTCCCGGCGCGGAACGACCTCAACGATGCCGAACTGGTGGAGTTCATCCGCGCCAAGGTCGAGACCGTCTACCATCCGATCGGCACCTGCCGCATGGGCGGCGACGAGCAATCTGTGGTCGATCCGGAACTGCGCGTACGCGGCGTGCAAGGCTTGCGGGTGATCGACGCTTCGGTGATGCCGACGCTGATCAGCGGCAACACCAACGCGCCGACGATCATGATCGCGGAGCGGGCTTCGGATCTGATTCGCGGGAAGTCGCCGCGGGCTGCGTGAGTACGGCTGGCCAAGGAGCCAGCGCCGAAACGAAGCTCAACCCCGCTCCAGCATCGCCGGCAACGGGCAATGCAGCACCGCGCAGATCGTGCGCAGCAGTTCCGATTCCGCCACGCTGACGCGGCCGTCGTGGCTGATCGCGGCGGTGATCGCTTCCACCATCACCTGCTTGGCCAGCGGGTCCAGTGCGTCCAGCGGCTCCCACCCGGCGTCAAGCGCGAGCACGCCGTCGGCAGGCGGCAGGTAAGGCATATGGTCGCGTGGCAGCACGCGCTGCAATCCGGCCAGGTAGGCGCGCTGCGCGGACCCCGGATCGTCATGGCCCAGTTGCGCCACCACCGCCAGAAGCGCGGCGAATTCCTGCTTCACGCCGCCGGGTTTTCTCCGGCCGAAACGGGCATGGCGTGAGGGATCCAGCGATTCTCGCACCTGGGTTTCCAGCAGACGACCCAGGCAATACTCGAACAAGGACACTTCCCCGTCGGTGTGAACCACCGCATGCACGGCGGACAGGAAAGCATCGAGTTCCGGCCGCGGCCGCAGGCGCAGCACCGGGAAGGCGAGCGCAGCCAGCGGCAGGCGCAGCATCGGGTGCAGGGTCGCGAGATGTTGCCTGCACAGGTCCGCGGCCTGGGTGGCTACCGCCTCGCCCAGGCGCGCGACGATCTCGATACGCTGCCTGGCGGCGATCTGTTCCCCCTGGTCGAGCAGCAGGCCGAGCAGCAATGGCATCACCGTTTCACGGTGGGTTGCCAGCAGGTGCAACTCCGGCGGCAGCGATCCGACGATGCTGCCTGCGCGCCGATAATCGTTTTCGGCGGGCGTCGCGACCTGCGCCGCCACCATCGGCGGGGTGACATTGATCTGGTGCGACAGCGGCGGCAAGGGCGGAGGCGTGGAGCCGCTCAGTCCCAGTGCCATGTCTTCCTGCAGCCCGTCCGGAGGTGCCGCCATCCAGCGCGCAGAAAGTTGCTGCAGCTGCTGTTCGTTGAAGGAGGGGTCCAGCAGGCGGATGCGTTCGACCAGCGGCGGATGGGTGGCGAACATGCGCGACATCGACAGGCCCTCGCCGAACAGCATGTGGCTGACTTCCTCCGCCTTGGCCTTGTCGGTGAGCTGCGAGCCTTCATGCAGTCCGCCGATCTTCTTCAATGCCCCGGCTAGGCCGGTGGTCTGGCGGGTGAACTGCACTGCCGACGCATCGGCCAGCAGTTCGCGCTGTCGGCTGACCCCGGCCTTGATCATGCGCCCGAAGAACGCGCCGATGCTGCCGACCACCAACGCGACCAGGGCGACGCCGAGGATGGCGCCACCGTTCTTGCCACCGCCACGGCCATGGATCAGCACGCGCTGGCCGATGATGCTCAGCATCATGATCCCGAACAGGGTGCCCATCAGGCGGATGTTGAGGCGCATGTCGCCATTGAGGATGTGGCTGAATTCGTGCGCGATCACGCCCTGTAGTTCATCGCGGTTGAGCCGCTCCAGCGCACCACGGGTGACCGCCACTGCCGCATCGGACGGCGAATAACCCGCGGCGAAGGCATTGATCGCGGCCTCGTGCTCCATCACGTAGAGCCTGGGCACCGGCACGCCGGAGGCGATCGCGATCTCCTCGACCACGTTGCGCAGGCGCCGCAACTGGAAATCCGTCGTGCTCTCCGGCACCGCGGTGCCGCCCATCTGCAGCGCCACCGCCTCGCCGCCATCACGCAGCGAAGCCATGCGGTACAGCGACCCCAACCCGATCACCATGATCGTGCCGACCGTGGTGGCGAACAAAAGCGCCGCCACTCCGCCACCGCTCTCCAGTTGCGTTCCCAGCAACAGCAGTACCGCCAGATCCACCGCCAGCACGATGCCGGCCACCGCCAGCGCGAACAGCACCACCATGCGGGTGGAGCTTCGCTTGGCGGCGGCCTGGTGTTCGAAGAAGTTCATGCGCCCGCCCGCAGCTGGATCGGCACCAGGTCCGGCCGCAACACGAGGCGTGCCGCGCCACGGCCGATGAAGGTCATGTCAGAACTGCACCTTCGGCGCTTCCCGCACTTCCGCCTTGTCGGCCGGGATATCCAGCAACGCGGCCTGGGCGAAATTGAACATGCCCGCAAGCAGGCTCGACGGGAACACCTCGCGCTTGTTGTTGAACGACATCACCGCATCGTTGTACGCCTGGCGCGCGAACGCGACCTTGTTCTCGGTGGTAGTCAGCTCCTCGGTCAGCTGCATCATGTTCTGGTTGGCCTTCAGGTCCGGATACGCCTCGGCGACCGCAAGCAACCGGCCCAGCCCCGCGTTCAGCTGGCCCTGCGCGGCAGCCAGCTGCGCCATCGCCGCCGGATCGCCGGGATTGGCCTTGGCCGCGGCCAGGCCGGATTGCGCGGCTGAACGCGCGGCGATCACCGCTTCCAGGGTCTCGCGCTCGTGGCTCAGGTAACCCTTGGCGGTTTCCACCAGGTTCGGAATCAGGTCGAAACGGCGCTGCAGCTGCACATCGATCTGGGCGAAGGCATTCTTGAACGCATTGCGGGCCGTCACCAGCCCGTTGTAGATGCCCACGCCCCACAGTCCAAGTGCGACGGCCAGCCCAATAATCACCAACAAGATGAACAAGATGGACATCCAACCTCTCCCGTTTGTGTAATTCCAAAAACCGGCGTTATTATCCGGCACAGCTACAGCTTACGCAGGCATGAAGGGCGATGATAGACAACGGTAACTGGCGGCCTTCGCGGTCCATTCGCATCGGACTGCTGGGCATGCTGCTTCCGCTGACGCTCTCGTCCACCGCGCAGACACCGTTGCGCTGGAACCAGGCACCTGCCGCTGCGCCCACGCCTCACCAATCGCCGGCACAACCGCTGGCCTACCGCGCCCGGCTTGCCGACCAACGCGTGGTGCCGCCTGCCCAGGGATTCGACGTCGCTGCGTTCGAAGCCATGGCCGCCGACCTGACTCGGGGTCAACGCGTGCCGGGCATGGCTATGGCCATCGTGCAGAACGGGCGCGTGGTGAGCGCGCGCGGCTACGGCATCACCGATGTAACCGCGCCGCAGACAGTGGATGCGCATACCGTGTTCCGGCTGGCGTCGCTGTCCAAGAGCTTCGCCGGAACCATGACCGGGCTGTTGGTGAACGATGGCTCGCTGCGCTGGGACAGCAAGGTGCGTGATTACGTTCCCAGCTTCCAGCTCAGTGATCCGATGGCCACGCAACGCGTGACCGTGGCCGACCTGCTGAGCCACCGCGTCGGCCTGCAATCACACAATGCCTACGACAAGGACATCGAGGCAAACGCCGAGTACTACGAGGTTTCGCAGAAGCTGGCCTACGCGCCGCTCAGTTGCGCGCCGGGCCAGTGCTTCGCCTACCAGAACGTGGCCTTCAGCCTGATCGGCGACGTGGTCTTCGCCGCCACTGGCAGCTTCTACGACCAGGCGGTGGACCGCCGCATCTTCAAGCCGCTGGGCATGAACGACGCAAGCATCGGACTGACCGGGATCGAAAGCAGCGCGCGCTGGGCACGTCCGCATGTGCGCAGCCGAAACGGCTGGGTATCGCTGGCGCCCAAGCCCACTTACTACCGCCTGCCGCCCGCCGCCGGGGTCAACGCCAGCGCCAGCGACATGGCCCAATGGCTGATCGCACAGACCGGGCATCGGCCGGATGTATTGCCGGCGCCCCTGCTGGCGACGCTGCATGCACCCATCATCGCCACTCCCGGCGAAATGCGCAGGGGCTGGCGGCGTGAGCGCATCTACTCGGCCAGCTATGCACTCGGCTGGCGCGTATTCGACTATGCCGGGCACCAGGTCGTGTTCCATGCCGGTGCGGTGCAGGGCTATCGTGGCCTGGTGGCTCTGGTACCCGGACGCGACCTGGGCATCGCGATCATGTGGAACAGCGACAGCAGCGTCCCGTCCGGTCTGCTGCCAACCATCCTGGATCGCGCCATGGGCCTGCCTGCACAACAGTGGCTGGATACGCCGCTCGGCAGCGATCTGCTGATGGCCGAATCCAACCGGGTACCCGCCGACGACAGCGGCAGTGCCTCGGACCAGTCGACCGCTTCGCCCAGGTAAGTGAGCTCTGCCGGCACTCGATCCCGACGCTGCCGGCAGGCCGCGGCTCGCAGACTCAGCGAGGTTCGCTTTCCAGCACTGTTTTCAGTTTGGCCAGGCCCTTCTCGAAATCGCGGCCGATCAGCTTGTCCATCAACAGGCCGAACCAGCTCCCTATCCAGCGTTGCAGCACTTTGTCGCTGGCCGTGCTGTCGAATGCCCACACCACCTTGCTGCCCCTGCCTACGGGGGTGATCTGGAACACGGCGACCGCCTTGCCCTGCTCCCCGAAGTCCAACTCGGTGACGACTTTCTGGTTCGGCACGCTCTCGATGATGGTCTGCGAGCCGCTGCCCACCCCCGGTCTCTGGCTGGCCCAGGCCATCTTCGCCCCAACGCCCGATTGGGCGCCGGAATAGGTATACGTGGCATCCGGGTCCAGCTCGAACCAGGGCGACCACTCGTTGTAGCGCTGGTAGGAATCGAGCATGGTGAACACCTGCGCCGGCGGCCGCTCGATGGTGATCGAGCGCTCGACATGACTGCTCGCCGGCAACAGCAGGCCACCCGCCACGAACACCACCCCCAGTACCAGCAGCAGACCCAGCAGCGATTTCAGCAATAGCCTCATCGGACATCCCCCCTTTGCGGTGGTGTCAGGCTACCTCCTCGCCCATAAAAAAACTCCCTCCCCGCTGGGCACCGGGGAGAGAGTTCCATGGACTTACTGATAATCGGGATTACTTTTCTTATTAGATAAGCGGCGCCGGGGTTGGCGGCAGCGCTACCGGAGCCTTCTTCTTGGCCTTTTTGGCAGGCTTCTTGGCGGCTTTCTTGGCAGGCTTCTTCTTGGCAGCCTTCTTGGTAGCTTTCTTCGCGGCCTTCTTGGCCGGCTTCTTGGCTACTTTCTTGGCGGCCTTCTTCGCTGCCTTCTTGGCCGGCTTCTTGGCTACTTTCTTGGCGGCCTTCTTCGCAGCCTTCTTCGCTGGCTTCTTGGCTACTTTCTTCGCAGCCTTCTTAGCCGGCTTCTTGGCTACTTTCTTGGCGGCTTTCTTGGCGGCCTTCTTTACTGTCTTCTTCACGGCCTTCTTGGCTGCCGATTTCTTGGCGGCTTTCTTGGCGGGTTTCTTCTTAGCGGCTTTCTTCGTTGCCATGTGATGGCTCCTCGTCAGTGAACTATGGATTGTTGGATCCGTTTACAAAGCCCAGTTGCAATGGAACGCCGCGGGAGTCGGACCCGCAGGCAGCCGCCGACGCGCCAAGCGCGTCGGAACGGATGGTGGCAAGCCCAGCCAGGGGTGGCTGCGGCCTGCGCGCGATGGCCCGCGCGAATGCAAAAACACCCGCGACGCGAACGGCGCAGGTGTCGTGTTCGGGGTGAATCTGCGTTTTCTCGGAGGAAGCGAAGCCTACGTCCGTCACGATGGGGGCACGGGTCGAGGGCCGTTTTGTTTTTCGTGTCGTCGCGATGACTCGGCTCACTTGCTTCCGCAGAAACATCTGCTGGGGCGAAACCTAATCACGCTTTTTCAATGTGTCAACACTTTTACAAAATTATTTTCTGGCCCGACCGGACGCCATCCCTGCAGCAGGCGCACGCTGCATCCTCGCCAGCGTGCGCGCGAACCGGGCCGCATCGACCATCGCATCGGCACACTTTAAAAAAAGTGCCGCGTTTCATGCGTTTTTTTCGTACTGCCGCGATCGCATGGCGACCACGACGCGACACGTTTGCTGATGAAGCGCGCGCATGAGCAACACCCGACAGGGAATAAACGGGCGCTGGATGGGCGTTGCATCGGCACGTTCGTTTTCGCGTCGCACAAGTCGAAATGCGCGGATTTGCGCAAAGTTTTTCGCCCACCGAACGGCGCTTCCGCTACTGCGATGGCGGCGCTGGGACATTCGCGGCAGCGTCGCGGAGTCGCGCGCGGACAAAACTCCGCGCTGCCGCCGACGCCGGTTTGTCGATTGAGGACGAGCCTGGGAGTTTGCCCGGACGCTTCTGCCTGCGTTTCGCGACGCAGGCATCAAGGCGGAGCGCAGCGGCAGGCCACGGACTTCGGCATGCATCGGGTAACGAAAGGAGAATGCGGCCGGAAAAGCCGGGAGCCAAAAAGCAGACCGGCCGCACTTGGCGGCCGGCGGATATCTCCCTGGAAGGATGGATCAGTGATCCTCGTCCTCGAGCAATTCGGCGTAGTCGTCGGGCGCCAGCAGGTCGTTGAGCTGGTCGGGCTCCTCGATTTCGAGCACGAAGATCCAGCCCTCGCCGTAGGCGTCCTCGTTGATGGTTTCCGGCTTGTCGGCCAGGTCGCTGTTCACTTCGACCACGGTGCCGGTGAGCGGGCTGTAGACATCCGATGCCGCCTTCACCGATTCGACCACCGCCGCCGCATTGCCGGCTTCCACGCGATCACCGACGTTGGGCAGCTCCACATAGACCAGGTCGCCGAGCAGGCCCTGCGCGTGGTCGGAGATGCCGACGGTGACGCGACCACTGCCTTCGACGCGCGCCCATTCGTGGGACTTGAGGAATTTGAGGTCGCCGGGGATCTCGCTCATGTTGCTGCTCCGGGGGATCAGTGGAATTGACGGGTTGGTGGACGTGCGGCACTAGTTTAGCGAAGGAATGCGTTTCGTGAAGGTCAGGCGCGCGTGTTCATTCCAGCACGCCCGGCTGGGGCTGGCCATCACGCACGAACGGGAACCTGACCACCCGCACCGGCACTTCCCGGCCGCGGATGTCGACGCGCACGTCGCCGGGCGCGCCCGCCGGGATGCGCGCAAAGGCGATGGCCTTGCCGAGCGTGGGCGAGAAGGTGCCGGACAGGATCTCGCCCTCGCCGTTCGCGGTCAGCACCTTCTGGCCATGGCGCAGCACGCCCTTCTCGTCCATCACCAGGCCGATCAGCTGGCGTGGCGCCCCGCTGGCGGCCTGGGATTCGAGTACGCTGCGGCCGATGAAATCGCGTCCTTCGTCCAGCGCCACGGTCCAGGCCAGCGCGGCTTCGTACGGCGTGACCGTTTCATCCATGTCCTGCCCGTAGAGGTTCATGCCCGCTTCCAGGCGCAGGGTGTCGCGGGCGCCGAGCCCGGCGGGTTTCACTCCGGCTTCCAGCAGCGCGTTCCAGAACGCCACCGCATTGGCTTGCGGCAGCACGATCTCGTAACCATCCTCGCCGGTGTAGCCGGTGCGCGCGACGAACAACGGCACCCCGTCGCGGGTCTGCGCCTCGACCGCGGCGAAGCGGCCCAGCTTATCGGCGGCGGCGCGATCGGATTCGCGCAGCAGGCCCAGCACCCTGGAGCGCGCATTCGGGCCCTGCACCGCGATCATCGCGAAGTCGGGGCGTTCCTTCACCTGCACATCGAAGGCCCTGGCCTGCTTCTCGATCCAGGCCAGGTCCTTGTCACGGGTGGCGGCATTGACCACCAGGCGGAAGAAGTCCTCGGCCATGAAATACACGATCAGGTCGTCGATCACCCCGCCCTGCTCGTTCAACATGGCGGTGTACAGCGCCTTCCCGGATTTCTTCAGCTTGTCCACCGAGTTGGCGACCAGGTGGCGCAGGAAGTCGCGGGCGCGGGCGCCGTGGAGGTCGACCACGGTCATGTGGCTGACGTCGAACATGCCCGCATCGCGCCGCACCTGGTGGTGTTCGTCGATCTGCGAACCGTAATGGATCGGCATGTCCCAGCCGCCGAAGTCGACCATCTTCGCGCCGAGCGCGCGGTGGCTGTCGTTGAGGATGGTCTTCTGGATCATGGCGTCTTCCCTGGGAAAGACGGCCATTATCCCAGATGGGGGGCGGCAGCGCCCCGGGCCGTTTGCTACGGACCTTCGCCGTAGCCCTCGTTCACGCAGTCGACGCGCGCGGGATCGACCACCGAGAACTTGCCGCTCTTGAGATCCAGGCGTCGTGCCCAGGCGACGTCGGTGAGGTATTCCTGGTCGCCGACCTGGCGCACTACCGCCACCAACTGGGCGTCTTCCACCTTGTCCACCCGGCAACTGCCGGCTTGCCAGAAGAATCCCTTCGCAACCTTGGGATAAGCCTGCGCGTCGGTGATCTTCCACAGCGCCAGCGGTCCGTCGCGCCCGGCCATGCGGCCGGCCACCACGTAGCGCAGCACCGCATCGGCTTCCGGATCGGTGCCAGCATCGGCGAGCAGACCGATGGAGTAATCGCAGACGTGCGCCGGGTCAGTCGAGTCCGAGAGACAGGCGCCGCCGACATCGCGCAGGCCTTCGGGGTACGGCGGCATGGTTTTGCCGACCAGATCAACCGCTCCCGCGGCCACCGGCAGCATCAACGTCAACAACAGCGGCGCCGGATGCACGACCATGGCTCAGGCCTGCTGCACCTTCAGGGTCATGCCGTCGACGGCGACGATCCGCACCGGCGTACCGGTCGCGAGGTCGGGCCCCTCCACTTCCCAGAAGGCATCGGCGATCTGCACCCGCCCATGGCCGTTGACGATGGCCTGGTCGAGCTTGGTCACATGCCCGACCAGGGAGTTGGCGCGCTGGTTCAGATGAGGCTTGTCACTCTGCGGCTCGTTCTTGCGGAACCAGTGGCGGTAGATCTGGATGGAAATGAAGCTGAGCAGCACGAACGCCGCGACCTGCGCCAGCACCGGGATGCCCGGCACCAGCAGCACGCCGAGGAACACCGCAACGGCGGCGAAGCCCATCCACAACATGAACGCGCCGGGCGCCATCGTCTCGGCGGCGAACAACAGCAGCGCGATGGCTGCCCACGAAACCACATCCCAACGCATCGTGTTCTCCCTGGTCCGGGTGGCTCAGCGCAAGGCCGGCGGCTTGGCGGCGATCGCGGACTGCTGCTTGTCCAGCGACTCCTTGGCCAGCTCGGCGATGCCGGCGATGGAGGAAATGATGCCGCTGGTCTCCATCGGCATCATCACGAACTTCGCATTCGGCGCCGTCGCCAGTTCGCGGAACGCCTCCACGTACTTCTGGGCGACGAAGTAGTTGATCGCCTGCACGTCGCCCTTGGCGATCGCGTCGCTGACCATCGCCGTCGCCTTGGCCTCGGCTTCGGCCAGGCGTTCACGCGCCTCGGCTTCGCGGTAGGCGGCTTCGCGTTTGCCTTCGGCCTGCAGGATGGCGCCCT
Organism: Pseudoxanthomonas sp.; assembly: GCA_036677285.1. Classification (GTDB taxonomy): domain Bacteria; phylum Pseudomonadota; class Gammaproteobacteria; order Xanthomonadales; family Xanthomonadaceae; genus Pseudoxanthomonas_A. Next base: position 7,610 of record JAKFDG010000179.1, on the reverse strand, counting down.
GCTTTTCGCCCTCGGCGCGCAGGATCTCGGACTGGCGCACGCCTTCGGCTTCCAGGATCGCGGCGCGCTTGTTCTGTTCGGCCATCTTCTGCTGCTGCATGGACTGGATCAGGTTCTGCGGCGGCTGGATGTCCTTTATCTCGATGCGGTTGACCTTCACGCCCCACGGGCTGGTCGCATGGTCGACCACGCCCAGCAGCTTGGCGTTGATGGTCTCGCGCTGGCTCAGCGATTCGTCCAGGTCCATGGAACCGATCACGGTGCGGATGTTGGTCTGCACCAGCGCAATCATGGCCTGGTCCAGATTGGAGACTTCGTAGGCGGCCTTGGCCGCGTCGAGCACCTGGAAGAAGACCACGCCATCGACCCGGACCACGGCGTTGTCCTTGGTGATCACGTCCTGCGACGGCACCTCGAACACCTGCTCCATCATGTTCACCTTGCGGCCGACGCCGTACATGATCGGGACCAGGAAATGCAGGCCGGGAGACATGGTGCTGGTGTACTTGCCGAAGCGTTCGACCGTCCATTCGAAGCCCTGCGGCACCATGCGCACGGTCTTGAACAGGACGATCACGCCCGCAACCAGCAGCACGATGGCCAGGAAACCCGTCTCGAACATGTCCCTCTCCCCTTCCCTATATAGAAGTGGAGTATAGAACAAGGCCAACAAGCGACCCTGCGACGGTTCCGCCCCGAGCCGCATCCAGAACAGATACATGCCGCCCACATCCAGCTTCGCGATCGATGTCCCCGCCTCCCTGCTCGCCCGTGCGCGCGCCGGGCAGGCGGATGCATACGAGCAGATCTACCGCTGGTTCGAACGGCCGGTGTACACCCTGGCGCTGCGCATCTGCGGCGACCGCGAGGAGGCCCAGGACGTGCTGCAGGACACCATGCTCAAGCTGATCCGCCAGATCGCCAATTTCCGCGGCGACCACGGCAGCCCGTTCTGGGGCTGGCTACGGCAGATCGCGGTCAACGAGGCGTTGATGCGGTTGCGGCGTGGACGCACGCTGGCGATGGAACTGGTCAACGACAGCGACGAGCATCCGATCGGCGAAGACCTGGGGCCCCTGCCGCCGGCCGCTGCCGACGCCGCACTGCTGCAGCGTGCGTTGAACCAATTGCCCGCCGCGACCCGCAGCGTGCTGTGGCTGTACCACGCCGAAGGCTATACCCACGAAGAAATCGCGACGCTGATGCAGCGCACGCCTAGCTTCTCCAAATCGCAACTCGCGCGCGGCACCCGCCGCCTGCGCGTGATGCTCCAGATCGAGGAACCCGCCCATGTCTGACCACCGCCTGCCACACGAGGACACGTCACAGGAGCCGCGCAACTGGTCGGAAGCCTTCGCCGCATTGCCGCTAGCCTCGCCGGAGCGCGATGCATGGTCGCAGATTGCGCGGGAACTGCGTCCTGCGAAAGAGCGCAACAGGCGTCCGCTGTGGTGGTCGATGGCTGCGGCGCTGGCGCTGCTGGCGGCCTTGCCGCTGGCTTGGCGCGAGCGTGGCGATACGCTCGGCGCGCCGGTCGTGGCCTCCGCATCCGGGCCCGCCGCAGAACCGGGGCCAGAAACACCGCCTGTCGTTCCCGCAAGCGATACGGGTGCGGAAGTGGCGATCGCGGACGAGCCCTCTGCCCCGTCTCCAGTCCCTCCGTTGAAATCCGAACCGGCGCAGGACACTGAATCGACGTGGAAGCGCGCGAGGTCCAAACGTCATATGCAACCCGCTATCGCCGAAGTCGCGAAGAAGGACAGTCCCGCCACCTCCAGCGCCAACGATCACGACGCACTCCAATCGCTGTACGCGCAATCCGCTCAGCTGGAATATCTGCTCGCGCAGGTGCAGGACGAGCGCGTGGCCAGCGGCCCCGCCGCCGCCCTGGCCGGGCAATTCGAAACCCGGCTGGCGCTGATCGATGCGTCGCTGTCGCAGCCTTCGCTGGAAGCCGGGCAACGCGCCGACCTGTGGCGCGAGCGGGTGGATGCCTTGCAGCAACTGGTCGGTTTCCAGAGCACCCAGCGCTGGCTGACCGCGCAGGGCGAGCGCTACGACGGCCAGTTGGTGGCTGTGTATTGACCACCGATTCCAACCACTTCTTTCCAGTCCATCAGCGAGATCGATATGAAATCCCCAGTATTCGCACCCACCCTGTTGGCCGTCGCGCTGGTCGCGATCCTTGCCGGCAGCGCCCTCGCCCAGGCCCCGACGCCGGCGCCGAAAGCGCAAGCGGCCGAAAAGGAACTTGCCCAGGCGCAGGCCGAGCTGGCGCGCGCGGCCACGCGCGTGGCGGAGCTGTCCCGGGCGCATGCCGCGCCCGCGATCCATCTCGACCAGCGCGTCATCCGCCGACCGGTGCTGGGTGTGCTGCTGGCGCCCGATCCCGAGGCCGGCGCGCGCATCACCGGGGTCACGCCCGATGGCGCGGCGGCGAAAGCGGGCGTGAAGAGTGGCGACCGCCTGTTGAGCGTGGACGGGACTCCCGTCTCCGGCGCCGACGCCGACCAACGCGTCGCCAAGGCGCGTGAGTTGCTGGGTGATCTTGATACCAAGACCCCGATCAGACTGGGTTACTCGCGCGACGGTCGCGACGCCGTGCTCAGCGTCGCCCCGGAGATCAACGAACGCGTCTTCGTCTGGAACGGCGAGATCCCGGAAGCGCTTGGCGATCCGATGTTCCTGCATGGCGACCTGCAGGACCTGGCCAACATCGATATCGATATCAAAGCGATCCAGCACGACCTGCCGCCCGGTGTGGCCCCGCAGATGCGCACCGAGATCATGCGCCTGGGCGCCCACGGCCCATGCAAGGACAAGCCTTGTAATTTCCCGATGCTGGTCGAAGCCTTCCGCTGGAACGGACTGAACCTGGCCGCGGTGGATGCGCAACTCGGCCGTTACTTCGGCACCGACAAAGGCGTGCTTGTGCTCAGCGCCGGCGAAGACCTGGCAGGCCTGCAACCGGGCGATGTGATCAGGAAGGTCGATGGCAAGGCCGTGACCTCACCACGCGAGGCGATGGATGCGTTGCGCACCAAACCCGCGGACAGCACCGTAGCGGTGGAATACCTGCGCGACCGGCAAACCGCCACCGCGCAGATCAAGGTGCCGAAGGCGATGCCGCTGCGCATTCCGGTTCCACCGACTCCACCCGCGCCTCCGGCGGCGCCGCGTCCACCTTCCGCCGCACGCCCACCCCAATCGCCTTCCGCACCCGCACCCATGGCACGCACGGAACGCCGCGTCGTGATCGACGACGACGGCAAGGCGCAGGTCTGGGTGGACAGTGATGAACACGCACCACCCCCACCGCCGATGCCTCCGGAGCCACCAACACCACCCGCTTCCCAATCAGCACCGCTGGATGAGAACTAAGCTGAGCTGGGAGCGGTCCCTGTTATTTGGTCAGGATCAGTTTGTCGTTGCTGGTATGACGCAAGCGATATACGCAGTCGCCATGGCGGATGAGGATCTCGCGGCGTCCATTGAGCAGCCGCTCGCTGCTGAACGTTCCATCGACCGATCCCCCTTCCGCATGGGGAAGTGGGGCACGTTCACGCGGAACCAGCGCTTCAGGATGGGACATGAAGATCGAGTGTGCGGACATCTGGAAGCTCCAAATGGGAACGAACTCAGATGATAATGATTCTCATTAGCAAGTCAACGCTTTGGCCGGGTCAGGCCGTGGCCGACTCCAACCGTGCCCAGACGGTCTCTTCGTAGCGCTGCACCAGTTCCAGCGCACCCAGGTTTTCCAGCAACTGCTCGGTGCGGCTGGCACCCAGCATCACCGTGGACACATGCGGGTTGCGCAGGCACCAGGCTATGGCCAGCTGTGCCGGTTTTTCGCCCAGGTCCGCGGCCACTGCGGTGAAGCGCCGAACCCTTTCGATTCGGCCTTCCTCCGCCTGGCCGATCACCATCCGCTGCAACCACGCGTTGCCCTCCTGGCCCAGGCGCGAATCCGCATCGATGCCTTCGTTGTACTTGCCGGTCAGCAAACCCGAGGCCAGCGGCGACCAGATCGTGGTGCCCAGTCCCAGTTCGGAATACAGCGGCGCGTACTCCAGTTCCACCCGCGTGCGATGCAGCAGGTTGTACTGCGGTTGCTCCATGGTTGGCGCATGCAGGTGATGCGTGCGCGCGATCTTCGCCGCTTCCTTGATCTGCGCCGCCGACCATTCCGACGTCCCCCAATACAGCACCTTGCCCTGGCGGATCAGCGAGTCCATCGCCCACACGGTTTCCTCGATCGGCGTATCCGGATCGGGCCGGTGGCAGAAATAGAGGTCCAGGTGATCCACGCGCAGGCGCTTGAGCGCGGCATGGCATGCCTCGGCCACGTGTTTGCGCGACAGGCCGCGCTGGGTGGGCCCGGGATTTTCCGCGGCGCCGAAGAACACCTTGCTGGACACGCAAAAACCGTCGCGTGGCAAGCGCAGGTCCGCGATCACGTCGCCCATCACCCGCTCGGCTTCGCCGTTGGCGTAGGTCTCGGCGTTGTCGAAGAAGTTGACCCCGTGATCGTACGCAGCGGCGATCAGCTTGCGCGCTTCGTCGCGCTCGATCCGGCCGAAGGTGACCCAGGCGCCGAACGAAAGCGCCGACAGTTGCAGGCCGGATGAACCCAGTCGTCGATATTGCATGCGCTTGCTTCCCTGTGGCCTTTGGCGAATGAGAAGAGTTTACCCATGCCCGGGTAAGCGGCCTGTACAATGGCCATGCTTTTCCTCCTCCGGGGAGTAGCCCACCCGCCGCGTGCGGGATCCGCGCATCAACATACTTGGCAGCAGCCATGGTGCGCGGGACCGAAGCCAAGGCTTCATCGTCGGGCAAGACCGCAGGCAGGCGTTGCGCACACCCGGGCCGGGCTGCGCGGCGTTTGCCTTCGCGTCTTCGCGAATGCCCGGCCCCGGAGTTCCACATGAGTTCCCTGCAAGCCCTGCTGGTTTCGACCGGAACGGTGGCCATCGCCGAGATCGGCGACAAGACCCAGTTGCTGGCCCTGCTGCTGGCCGCGCGTCACCGCAAGCCGTGGCCGATCGCACTCGGCATCCTCGTCGCCACCCTGCTCAATCACGCCTTGTCGGCCTGGCTCGGTGCGGGAATATCGCAATGGCTTTCGCCCACGACGTTGCGCTGGGCCGTGGCCATCAGTTTCCTCGCGGTGGCCATGTGGACGCTCAAGCCCGACAGGCTGGACGGGAACGAAGAGAAACTACCGGTTTACGGCGCTTTGGTGGCGACCACCCTCGCCTTCTTCCTGGCCGAGATCGGCGACAAGACGCAGATAGCCACGGTGTTGTTGGCGACGAAGTACTCGCCGCTCTGGCAGGTCATCGCCGGCACCACGCTGGGCATGATGCTGGCCAACCTGCCGGTGGTCTGGCTGGGCCATCGCTTCGCCGACCGCTTGCCGCTGAAACTGGCGCGCACGATTGCGGCGGCGATGTTCATGGTCCTCGCGCTGTGGGTGGCTTGGCATGGCATGGCCTGAACCGGCCACGATTTGCCTTGCCCCCCTAGACGCCCTCCACTAGGCTTCCGGCACTACTAGAACGCAGGTCAGGGGAAACTCCATGCTGGAAGCTTTTGGACGGATCGGTTTCGGCTTGTTCGGGCTGGCGGTGCTGCTGGGCATCGTCTGGTTGTTCTCGAACAACAAGAAAGTCGTGGACTGGAAGCTGGTCGCCACCGGTGTGGCCCTGCAGATCGGTTTCGCCGCGCTGGTGCTGCTGGTGCCGGGCGGGCGCGAGGTGTTCGACTGGCTTGGCCAGGGCTTCGTCAAGATCCTGGGCTTCGTCAACGCGGGCTCGTCGTTCATTTTCGGCAGCCTGATGGACACCAAGACCTACGGTTTCATCTTCGCTTTCCAGGTGTTGCCGACGATCATCTTCTTCGCCGCGCTGATGGGCGTGCTCTATCACCTCAACGTCATGCAGGCGGTGGTGAAGGCCATGGCCTGGGCCATCACCAAGGTCATGCGCGTGTCCGGCGCCGAAACCACCAGCGTCTGCGCCAGCGTGTTCATCGGCCAGACCGAAGCGCCGCTGACCGTGCGTCCGTACATTTCGAAGATGACCGAATCGGAGCTGATCACGATGATGATCGGCGGGATGGCGCATATCGCCGGCGGCGTGCTGGCGGCCTACGTCGGCATGCTCGGCGGCGGCGATCCGGCGCAGCAGGCGTTCTACGCCAAGCACCTGCTGGCCGCCTCGATCATGGCCGCGCCGGCGACCCTGGTGATCGCCAAGATCCTGATCCCGGAAACCGGCACGCCCCTGACCCGCGGCACGGTGAAGATGGAAGTGGAGAAGACCGCCAGCAACGTCATCGATGCGGCGGCGGCCGGCGCCGGCGACGGCCTGCGTCTGGCCCTGAACATCGGCGCGATGCTGCTGGCCTTCATCGCCCTGATCGCACTGATCAATGCGCCGCTGACCTGGCTGGGCGATGTCACCGGCATCGCGGCCATGATCGGCAAACCCACCGACCTGGCGGCGATCTTCGGCTACGTGCTGGCCCCGATCGCCTGGGTAATCGGCACGCCGTGGCAGGACGCGAGCACTGTGGGTTCGCTGATCGGACAGAAGGTGGTGATCAACGAATTCGTCGCCTACTTGCAGCTGGCCGACATCGTCAACGGCAAGGTCGCTGGCGTGGCATTGAGCGACCAGGGCAAGCTGATCGCGACCTACGCGCTGTGCGGCTTCGCCAACTTCAGCTCGATCGCGATCCAGATCGGCGGGATCGGCGGGCTGGCCCCCGAACGCCGCAGCGACCTGGCCCGCTTCGGCCTGCGCGCGGTGCTGGGCGGGACCATCGCCACGCTGATGACGGCGACCATCGCCGGCGTGCTGACTTCCTTCAGTTGATCCAGGCACCACGGATATCGATGTGAGCATTGATGCAACCCGGGTCGTCGTCGTCGGCTCCTTCAATGTCGACCACGTCTGGCACTGCGAGACGCTGCCCGCGCCCGGTGCCACCCTTATCGGCCGCTACAGCAGCGGCCCGGGCGGCAAGGGCTTCAACCAGGCCATCGCCGCGGCCCGCGCCGGCGCGGTCACCACTTTCGTCTGCGCGCTGGGCGACGATGCCGGCGGCGTGCTCGCGCGTTCGCTGGCAACGGCGGACGGCATCGACCTGCGCGACCTGGCATCCAGCGAGCCCACCGGCACCGCCGGCATCTATGTGGATGCGCATGGCCGCAACAGCATCGTGGTCGGCGCAGGGGCCAATGCGGCCCTGACGCCTGGTTTCGTGGAACAGCAAGGCCACACGATCGCCAGTGCGGGCGCTTTGCTGGTGCAACTGGAATCGCCGACCGAGAGCATCCTGGCGGCGCTGACGCTGGCGCGCGCGCGCGGGATCGCCACCGTGCTGAACCCAGCCCCGGCCAACGCGGTGACCACGCCGGAGCTACTGGCGCTCGCCGACGTCATCACCCCCAATGAAACCGAATTCGCAGCCCTGCTTGCCCGCCATCACGGCGAGCGTCTCGAGCCGGATGACGTCGCCGCGATCGACAGCGCGCGCCTGCACGGGATGTGCCGAGAGATCCTGCCACATGGCAGCGTGGTCATCACCCTGGGTTCCAC
>JAKFDG010000178.1:0-4392 GCA_036677285.1 Pseudoxanthomonas sp. | reverse complement strand
GGTTATTCGGCTAGCTTAGGCGGCATTGCCCTGCCACGACGGAAACGATGCGCATCGACAACAGCTACGGGTCGAACGAACACGGCCTGATCTGGGGCTATCGCTTCGCGCCCGGGCAGCCGGCAGTGGCGATCGGCACGGATGAAGTGCCCGGCTTCCTCGCCGGCGAGGGTACGACAGGGGAGTTCCTGTGGCTGCATTTCTCGCTCTCCAACGTGGGCAGCGAGCGCTACATGCGTCGGTCTCTTACGCTGCCGGACACGTTCTTCGAGTCGTTGCGCAGCGAGATCGGTTCCACCCGCCTGGAGCTGGACGACGGTGCGCTGGTGGCGGTGGTCCACGACGTGCTGTTCGACTCCAGCTTCGACGCCACCGAAGTGGGGACGACCACGCTGTGCATCGGTCCGCGGCTGCTGGTCAGCGCGCGCCTGCGGCCGCTGCGCTCGGTCGACCACTTGCGCGCGGCGGTGCGCGGCGGCCAGTCGTTCCGTTCGCCGGTGGAACTGCTCGCCCACCTGCTGCGCGACCAGGCGAACGTGTTGGAGGAGATCCTGCGCAAGTCCACTTTGCGGGTGGACAAGATCGAGGATCGCCTGCTGGCCAACCGCATCTCCACCGACCGCAAGGAACTCGGCACGCTGCGCCGCTCCCTGGTGCGGTTGCAAAGACTGCTGGCGCCGGAACCCACGGCGTTGTTCCGGCTGCTGAACCGCCCGCCCTACTGGATCAGCCAGGACGACGTGCGCGACCTGCAGCAGGCCGCCGAGGAATTCACCACCGCCATCGGCGATTCGGCGGCGCTGGTGGAACGGGTCAAGCTGATCCAGGAAGAACAGGTCGCACTGGTCAACGAACAGACCGGGCGCACGCTGTTCGTCCTCACCGTGGTCACCGTGCTCGCCCTGCCGGTCAACATGATCGCGGGCCTGTTCGGCATGAATGTCGGCGGCATCCCGCTGGCGGAACATCGCCACGGTTTCGCCCTGGTCGTCACCTTGCTGGTGGTGCTGACCGGCGTACTGGCCTACCTCGCCTTCGGCAGGCGGCGCGATTGAAACCCGGGCTGCGTCAGCGTTCTATCATCCGGTACACCCGCACGTAATCGACCTGCATCGCCGCCGGGAATGCCTTCGCATCCACGCCTTCCTTGCCACCCCAATTGCCGCCGACCGCGAGATTGAGCAGGAAGTGGAAGCGCTGGTCGAACGGCCAGGCCGCCGGACCGGTGCCTTCGTTGACGAACTCGTAGACCTGCACATCGTCGATGTAGCCGCGGATCGTGGCGGGCGTCCAGTCCACGCGGTAGCGGTGGAACTGCGCCGTCGCGTCAGCGACGACATGGGTGGCGCTCTTCTGCGTGTTGATGCTGTGGTTGTAGGCCCCCGTGTGCATGGTGACGTGGATGCGCCCCGGGTCGAAGCCCACGTGCTCCATGATGTCGATCTCGCCGGAGTCGGGCCAGCCGCCGTACTTCCAGTCGGTGGGCAGCATCCAGATCGCGGGCCAGGTGCCGCGACCCGCTGGCAATTTCGCCCGGACCTCGAAGCGGCCATAGAGGAAGTCGCCCTTGCCCTTGGAGATGACGCGAGCGGAAGTGTAGTCGCGTTTCTCCCTGGCCTGCCTGCGCGCCTCGATGGTCAGCACGCCGTCCCCGACGTGCGCGTTCTCGAGGCTGTGCGTGTAGAACTGCAACTCGTTGTTGCCCCAGCCATCCCCGCCGATGTCGTAGCCCCATCTGGAGGGATCCGGCTTGCCGGTGTACTCGAACTCGTCCTGCCAGGCCGGGATGGTTTCGAAGGTCCAGCCTTCGTCGCGGGGTGCCCCCTTCGATGCGACGGGAACGGAAGCATCGTTCTGCTGGGCCAGGCACGTCGTTGCCTGCAGCAAGAGCAATACTTTCAAACTGTCGAACAGCAGTTTCGCGAGATTCATCGGGCGGCTCCTGGGTTCGCCTCGGCGGGCCGGGTTGGCTTCGCCAGTCCAACGCCTCGCGCATCCTAAGGCGCGGGGATTGATGACGCCAACACCGTCCAGGACCTGTGGCGTCAGCCCGCCTGCGCCTTTCAGTTCCTCGAGGGAAACGAAGATTCCTGCCTGGGCCGCCAGCTCATGCCTTCGTATTTTATTTCCGTGGCCGGGGCGGCGGCGGGCACGCCCGCCTGGGGCACGCGTGACGAAAGCCCCGCGTTCTTCAATTTGGCGACGATCGTCTTGAACGCCTGGATGTCGCCGGGAGTGAGAGCGTATTCGTTCCGGCAAACCCGGTAGCGCGCATCCCGGGCGGTGCTGATGGCAGCGGCCCATGCCGGAGTGACGTCCTGGTGGATCAGCTCGATCATCTCTCCGTCGACGACGCGGCCGCGATGGGAAGCGGATCCTGCCGCCAGGGGCTGGCCATCCACGGACCAGTCGATGCCGTGGCACGCGGCGAATCGCGATGGCCTGTCACTGGCAGAAACGAAAGCCAAGGTGATCGCCGCCGAAGGCGCTTCGCCGGCGAAACTCGCATTGAAGGTCAGGACCGGTCGAGTCAGGTCCATGTCGCCATCGGCGGTATATGCAATCGTGCGCTCACCGCTGATCCGGTCGAAGTTTTCGTTGACGGTCTGCGCAGCGGCAGGCAATGCGATCGCCAGCGCGATCGCGAAGAAAACGAGGCGCATCAGCCCGCCACCAAGCGGGTGGCCGGTATTCCCAATCCAATCTTCATCACACTCCCCAGTGTTCTGCGATGTCGGGGACGCCGACCATGCGGCGCCCCGTTGCGGCGTTGTGGACGCAGCTTGCCATTCCCGCTTCATTGACGCACCCCTCGGGAGGATTTGCTTCGCCCGATTGTGCGGGCCGTCACGTTGCCGCCGCTCCGCGCGCATGGGGCGCACTCGCCTGCCGAGTGACCGCAAAGCCGGATCGATGACCTAATACGCCGCAATGGCAGCTTGGGCCAGCCGAACGCCTTCGGCATGGGCTTCGTCGAAGCTGGTGTAATGCTCGAAGTCGGTGCCGCTGGAATGGCCAAACAGGCGCACGTCTTCCAGCGTAAAGATCTTGTGTTCCCATTCCCTGACCGACACCTGGAACTCCTGACCGTGGAATTCGCAGAGCGTGGTGGTTGCCTGATCGTTAACCATCGCGTGCCCCTCGATGAGCGCAACACCGACCATAGGGACATGACCCTGAATGAGCCCGCTGAAGATGAATGGTTCCCGGCGAATAGTCCGGATAGGGCCGCAGATCCACATATTCCCAGATGCGGAACTCCGGAGTTTGCGACGCGGGTTGACCCTCGCAGGTAATCGCAGCGCGTACTGGGCGAAGCGATCGGCATCCTGTGGCCCTGCATTTTTTTGGGTATCGGATGTCGATTTCGGGCATGGACGACCGTCGTATATTCAGAGGGAGTTCCTCTGCCAGCGAGATCAGTCATGTCCAGCAACACCGTCCGCCTGCATCGCGTCATCCGTGCCACGCCCGAGCGTCTCTATCGCGCCTTCCTGGATGCGGACGCGAAGGCCAAGTGGCTCCCCCCGCACGGCTTTACCGGGAAGGTCCATCACCTGGATGCCAGGGTAGGAGGAACCTACAAGATGTCGTTCACCAATTTCTCCACGGGCCAGAGCCATGGCTTCGGCGGGACCTACCTCGAACTCGTGCCCAACGAACGCATCCGCTACACCGACCGCTTCGACGACCCGAACCTGCCCGGCGAAATGCAGACCACGATCACCCTGACGAAGGTGTCCTGCGGCACTGAACTGCACATCGTCCAGGAAGGCCTGCCGGACGTGATCCCGGTCGAGCAGTGCTACCTCGGCTGGCAGGAGTCGCTGTCGCTGCTTACGCTGCTGGTGGAAGCGGTCATCCCCGATGAGTAGCTGCCCCAACGATTAGCGGCGACGCTTGTCGCCCCGTCGCTCGCATCTGGCGGATGTCGATCCACGGCCCGCTCGTTCGTCGACAGGAGGAAGGCGCCCACCACGGGCGCCCGTTCGTCCACCAGAAGGAGATTGTTCCATGTCCTATTTCGATGGTTTCGTATTCGCCGTTCCCACCGCCAACAAGCAGAAGTTCATCGACCACGCCAACGCCGGCGACGTGGCGTTCGTGGATCATGGCGCCAGCCGCGTGCTGGAGTGCTGGGGCGACGACGTACCGCACGGGAAGCTCACCGACTTCTACCGCGCCGTGCAGGCCAAGGACGATGAAACGGTGCTCTTTTCGTGGATCGAATGGCCCGACAAGACCACGCGCGACGCCGGCATGGCCGCGGCGATGAAGGACCCACGGCTGAACCCGAAGAACAACCCCATGCCGTTCGACGGCAAGCGCCTGATATACGGTGGCTTCGTGCCGCTGCTGGAACTGGGCGACGCATCGACGCCGATGTCCTAC
>JAKFDG010000177.1:0-2640 GCA_036677285.1 Pseudoxanthomonas sp. | reverse complement strand
GTGGTTCAGCTTCAGCATGTGCATGTAGCCGATCGTGGTCTGGCGATCGAACGCCTCACCGGTGCGACCGTCGTACAGCTGGGTCTGGCCGCTGATCGGCAGGTCGGCGAGTTCGAGCATGTGCTTGATCTCGGACTCGGCCGCGCCGTCAAACACCGGCGTCGCCATCGGCACGCCGTCGGTGAGGTTTTCCGCCAGCTTGACCAGTTCCGCATCGCTGAACTCGCCCAGGTTGACGCGCTGCTCGCCCAGTTTCAGGTCGTGGTTGTAGATCTGGTCGAGGAACTTGCGCAGGTCGGCAACCTTGGCCTGTGCGTCGAGCATCTTCTGGATCTTGATACCCAAGCCTTTCGCGGCCCAGCCAAGGTGGACTTCCAGGATCTGGCCGATGTTCATGCGCGACGGCACGCCCAGCGGGTTCAGCACGATGTCGACGGTGCTGCCATCGGCGGCGTACGGCATGTCCTCGACCGGAACGATCGTGGAGACCACACCCTTGTTGCCGTGGCGGCCGGCCATCTTGTCGCCCGGCTGGATGCGGCGCTTCACCGCGAGGTACACCTTGACCATCTTCAGCACGCCGGGGGCGAGGTCGTCGCCCGCGGTGATCTTGCCGCGTTTGTCGGCGAAGCGACGCTCGAATTCCTTCTCGTGCGCCTGGATCTGCTTCTGCGCGCGCTCAATGGCGTCGGAGGCGTCGTCGTCCTTCATCCGGATCACGAACCAGTCCGCCTTCTTCAGGCTGTCCAGATAGGCGTCGGTGATGGTGTCGCCCTTCTTCAGGTTCGTACCACCGTTGGCCACCTTGCCCACCAGCAGCGGACGCAGGCGCGCGAAGATCGCGTTCTCGAGGATCCGGAACTGGTCGTCGAAGTCCTTCTTGACCCGCTTGATCTCGTTTTCCTCGATCTGGCGCGCACGCTTGTCCTTCTCGATGCCGTCGCGGGTGAAGACCTGCACGTCGATGACGGTGCCGTCCATGCCCGGCGGCACGCGCAGCGAGCTGTCCTTAACGTCGGAGGCCTTCTCGCCGAAGATCGCGCGCAGCAGCTTCTCTTCCGGGGTCAGCTGGCTTTCGCCCTTCGGCGTGACCTTGCCGACCATGATGTCGCCGGCGCGCACTTCCGCGCCGATGTACACCACGCCGGATTCGTCCAGGCGGTTCAACGCCTGCTCGGACACGTTGGGAATGTCGGCGGAAATTTCCTCCGGCCCCAGTTTGGTGTCGCGCGCGACGCAGGTCAGCTCCTCGATGTGGATCGTGGTGTAGCGATCCTCTTCCACCACGCGCTCGGAGAGCAGGATGGAGTCCTCGAAGTTGTAGCCATTCCAGGGCATGAACGCGATCAGCATGTTCTGGCCCAGGGCCAGCTCGCCGATGTCGGTGGACGGGCCGTCGGCCAGCACGTCGCCACGCTCGATGACATCACCCACGTTCACCAGCGGAGTCTGGTTGATGCAGGTGTTCTGGTTGGAACGCGTGTACTTGATCAGCGAATAGATATCCACGCCGGCATCGGTGCCGTCGCCGATTTCGCTCTCGTTGACCTTGACCACGATGCGGGCCGCGTCGATCTGCTCGACCACGCCGCCACGCTTGGCGTTCACGGTCACGCCGGAGTCGCGGGCCACGGCGCGTTCGATGCCGGTGCCAACCAGCGGCTTCTGCGCACGCAGCGTCGGCACGGCCTGGCGCTGCATGTTGGCGCCCATCAACGCGCGGTTGGCGTCGTCGTGCTCCAGGAACGGGACCAGCGCGGCCGCGATCGACACGGTCTGCATCGGCGACACGTCCATGAAGTCCACCTCGCCCGGCGGCTTCAACAGCGATTCGCCCTGGTAGCGGCACGGCACGAACTGTTCGGTCAGGCGGCTCTTGGCGTCATGCAATGCATTGGCCTGGGCGATGACGAACTCGTTCTCCTCGATCGCCGACAGGTATTCGATCTCGTCGGTGATCTGCCCGTCCACGACCTTGCGGTACGGGGTTTCCAGGAAGCCGTAGTTGTTGGTCCGCGCGTACACGGCCAGCGAGTTGATCAGGCCGATGTTCGGGCCTTCGGGCGTCTCGATGGTGCAGACGCGGCCGTAGTGGGTCGGATGCACGTCGCGCACTTCGAAGCCGGCGCGCTCGCGGGTCAGGCCGCCCGGGCCGAGGGCCGAGACGCGACGCTTGTGCGTGACTTCCGACAGCGGGTTGTTCTGGTCCATGAACTGTGACAGCTGCGAGGAACCGAAGAACTCCTTGATCGCGGCGGCCACCGGCTTGGCGTTGATCAGTTCCTGCGGGGTCAGGCCTTCGCTTTCGGCCATCGACAGGCGTTCCTTCACGGCGCGCTCGACGCGGACCAAGCCCACGCGGAACACGTTCTCGGCCATTTCGCCGACCGAACGCACGCGGCGGTTGCCGAGGTGGTCGATGTCGTCGACGGTGCCGCGACCGTTGCGGATCTCGGTCAGGACCTTGATCACTTCCAGGATGTCGGAAGTCTCACCCTGCGCCGCGATCAGGCGCTTGGATTCGTCGTCGTTGCGGTTGCTGAAGTACTTGTGGTCGAACAGCACCGACTCACCGGCGACTTCCTTGCGGCCGACGCGGCGGTTGAACTTCATCCGGCCCACGCCCGACAGGTCGTAGCG
>JAKFDG010000176.1:0-2069 GCA_036677285.1 Pseudoxanthomonas sp. | reverse complement strand
GCGGGAAGGGGATCACCCTGGAACGCTTCGCGGAGATGGCGCGGTTCAACTACGGTTCGACGGTGATCGTGCTGTTGCCGCCGGGCGTGGCGGAGCTGGCGCCGGAGCTGGGCGCGGAAACGGCGGTGAGGCTGGGGCAGCGGCTGGCATCGCGTATTTCCTGACCCTTGTAGGTCCGAGCTTGCTCGGACCTACAAATACCAGGATCCCGGCCCCTGCAGGGATTTCAAAGCAACTACTTCCTGCACCCCAGCAACTTGATCTCCTGCCCCGGCCGCACGCCGTAGCCCGGTCCCCTCAACCCGTTCGCCTGCGCCAGCTTCTTCATGTCGCAATCGAACTTGCGCGAGATCCTGCCCAGGTTGTCGCCGCGGGCCACCCGGTACTCGCGTACCTGCTCGACCTTGGGCTTGGCCGGTTTCGGCGCGCCCGTCGCCACAGTGGTGGGCACGCCGGCCACCGCCGTGACGTCGCCGACGGCAACGCTGCCAGTGGAACGCACGATCGCGGCATGCACGTTGGCGGCCATCAGGGTGGTCGCCAGGTCCGCGCGTGGGCCGCTGACGCAGTGGCGCTGGTACAGGCTGGCCATCTTCTTGGTGCCCTTGAGCATCGTTCCGGCCGGAATCCAGCCATCTGCTTCGTAGCGCGGATTGAGGTTGCGCAAAGCGCGCATGTAACCGTCGCGGGTGCCGCCGTTGCCCATGCAGATGGTCAGCTCGTAGAGGGAGGCTGATTTCGCCAGCTTGAATGCGTCCGGTTGCACGTCGACTTTCGGGAACTCCAGCCCGTACTGCTTCGGATGCAGGAACAGCCACGCCGCCGCGATCACCATCGGCACGTAGTCCTGGGTCTCGCCCGGGAACTGGTTGTAGACCACCTCATCCCAGAAGCCGCGGCCGGCGAACTCGTTGTACACGCGTTGCGCGCGACCTTCCCCGCCGTTGTACGCGGCCAGCGAAAGTTCGATGCTGTTGTTGAGGTTGCGCATGCGCTCGTTCAGGTACTCGGCGCTGGCCATGCCGGCGGCGTTCGGATCGAAACGCGTGTCGAAACCGGTGCCGTCCGGACCCAGGCCGAAGCGACGGCCGGTGGCCGGCATGAACTGCATCAGGCCGGCGGCGCCGGCGCGCGAATTCGCGTGCACGCGGCCATTGGATTCCTTGGCCATGATCCCGAACAGCAGCGCTTCCGGCAGGCCGTTGCGTTCCCACGCAGGCCACATGCTGGGGCGCACATACTGGTAGTTCTCGTAGCTGGTGATCAGCGCCACGCGCATGTCGGTCAGCCAGCGGCGGATACCGGCCTGCACCGCCGGATTGTACTGCACCATCCTGTCGAACGCATGGCGCTGGTCGTTGAGCAGGGCCGCGGCGCGCGAGGCCTCGGGCAGATTGGCCGCGGCATGGTCGGTGCCGTCGTCCAGCACGTCGATGTCGCCCTCCTCGTCCGACGCCGAGGCTTCCGCATCCACGTTCTGCTTGAGCAGGCGCTTGTACGCGGTCAGCATGGTATGCACCTGGCAGCCACGCTGCTTCATGCAGGCATCCATGATGTCTTCCATGTCCTCCAGCGCGGCGTCGCCCTCGGTGGTGCCCTTGGGATCGCTGTTGGCGCTCAGCACCAGCGCGTCCCGGTAGCGCTTCTCGGCTGCGGCCATGCGCTGGTCGAGGACTTCCACCGCTTCCCTGTCGCGCGCGGAGACGCGCTGGGCCAGGGCCGACGGGGCGATGAACATGAGCAGGCATACGGCCAGCAACGGCAAAGCACGGGCGAACAAGGGGATCAAGGGCATCAGTGAAGGCAACTGCGAAAAAAAAGCAGGTTAGCCCCGCGGCGACACATGCGGCAAGGTTGACAACGCCAGCCATTGCCCTGGGCGACAGGTTCAAACGCTAGAATCGGGCCCGACCCATCCTTAGGAATGACATGGATCCCATCCTGCTCGGCAAAGGCACCACCGATGACATCGCCGTCACGCTCCTGCCCAAATTCGGCAACCGGCATGGCCTGGTGGCCGGCGCCACCGGCACCGGCAAGACCGTGACCCTGATGACCCTGGCCGAGGG
>JAKFDG010000175.1:0-2907 GCA_036677285.1 Pseudoxanthomonas sp. | reverse complement strand
GCAATGCCTGCCGGCTGACGCGTTCGAACAGTTGCACGAAGCGCGCGACCTGGGCGCGATCCATGCCGGCGCGTCCGGGAGCGGCGGCCTGCAAGGTTCGTTCCTGCTGCCAGCGCCACTCCGGAACCACGTCGAAGTCCGGGGCCTGCAACCACCACAATGCATCGATGCGTTCCCACAACGCCAGGTAGTCGCGCGCCAGCGCGGTATTGCACCAGTTGCGCCAGGTGCCGTCCGGATCTTCGTTGCGCTCCAGTGGGTTGATCGGGTCGTGGAGCTCCGCGGCTTCCTGCGGCGGGGTTTTCAGGAACCAGCCTTCCAGCACCACCAGATCGCAGTGCCCTTCCACGACTGGCCACTGCGTCGACGGCGCCCGCTCATCGGTGAGCTTGTCGAAGCGCAGCAACCGCGTGCGCGTGCCGGCGCGCAGGCCTTCCAGGGTTTCCATCGCCAATCCCAGGTCGTGGGTGCCGGGCGGACCGCGGTTGCAGAGCAGGGGATGTACGTCGCGCGCGAGCCGCTCTCGCTCGGCCCTGGTCAGGTAGAAATCGTCGATGGACAGGACAGCGACACACTGCCCGCGGGTTCGCGCAAGTTCCGCGACCTGGGCCGCGAGCGTGGATTTCCCACTGCCCTGCAGCCCGGAGATGGCGAACACGGGTGCGGGCTGCGGAAGCGACAATACAGTCTCCAGCGCCGTCGCGACGAACTGCTGGTCGAATCCTGTCGTGCTGGAGGCGTGCGCACCGGCGGTCATGCGGCGACAATAGCGCAACCCCACCCGCGTCCGTGGTGAGCATTGAGCGAATCTCCGATGATTGATCTCTACGCCGAGGCCCTGTCCACCTTCGCCACCCTGTTCGAAGAGGCGAAAGCCGGCAGCGAACTCGAACCCAATGCGATGACGGTGGCCACGGCGACGCCGGACGGCCGGCCTTCGGCGCGCACGTTGCTGCTGAAATCATTCGATGCGCGCGGTTTCGTGTTCTACACCCACCTGCACAGCCACAAGGGGCGCGAGCTGGAAGCCAATCCGCGCGCCGCCCTGCTGTTCCTGTGGCGCAGCCTGCGCGATGCCGGTATCCAGGTGCGCATCGAGGGATCGGTGGAAGTGGTCGGCGACGAGGAAGCCGATGCCTACTTCGCTTCGCGCCCGCGCCTGAGCCAGATCGGCGCCTGGGCGTCGGCGCAATCGGAGACGCTGGAGTCGCGCGATGATTTCGAGGATCGCATCGCCCGGGTCGAGGCAGAGTTCGAGGGGCGTGAGGTCCCACGGCCAGCGGGATGGAGCGGCTTCCGGGTCGTGCCCGAGGCCATTGAATTCTGGTATGGCGCGGAGTTCCGCCTGCACGAACGCTGGCATTATGAACGCGACGCCAGTGGCGTCTGGTCGAAGCGGATGCTGTATCCATGACCTATGGGATCCGAGCTTGTGGGAGCGACGTGAGTCCCGAGTTCCTGCGCACGACCCGAAGCTTCACGACTCATGTCGCCCCCACGTTGGGTGTGGCGCCGTGACAGGTCCGCGCCGCATCGTCTGCCTCACCGAAGAACCTACCGAGACCCTGTACGCGCTCGGCGAGCAGGATCGCATCGTCGGCATCAGCGGCTTCACCGTGCGTCCGGCGATCGCGCGCAAGGAGAAGCCGAAGGTCAGCGCGTTCACCTCGGCCAGGATCGGCGAGATCCTCAAGCTGCAACCGGACTTCGTGGTGGGGTTCTCCGATATCCAGGCGGAGATCGCCGCTGAGCTGATCAAGCATGGCGTTGAGGTCTGGATCTCCAACCACCGCAGCGTGGACGGCATCCTCGACTACATCCGCCGCCTCGGCGCATTGGTCGGCGCAAGCGACAAAGCCAACGTCTACGCCTGCGAATTGAAGCGCAGGCTCGATGCGATCGAGCTCGAAGCCGCTTCGTTGCCGCGTCGTCCGCGCGTCTATTTCGAGGAATGGGACGAGCCGCCGATCACCGGCATCCGCTGGGTGGCGGAACTGATCCGCATCGCCGGCGGCGATGACGTGTTTCCCGAGTTGTCGGTCGAATCGCTGGCGAAGAATCGGATCCTCGCCGACGCCAGTGAAGTGGTGCGGCGCGCGCCGGACATCATCCTGGGTTCCTGGTGCGGCAAGAAATTCCGTCCCGACAAGGTTGCCGCGCGCCCCGGATGGGACGCGATCCCAGCGGTGCAAGAGGGCGAGTTGCACGAGATCAAGTCGCCGCTGATCCTGCAACCTGGTCCGGCGGCGCTGACCGACGGCGTGAGCGAAATCGCGCGCATCGTGCAGGCATGGTCCGCGAACCACGCCCGCTAGCGTGCGCGCTCAGAAATTGCGCTGGAACTTGACGACCTCGGTGCGGCCGCCCGATTCCACCTTGACCTCGAAGCGGTAGCTGTCGCGCGCGTTGATCGCGAACCTGCCGATATGGTCGGTGTAATCACCGGTTTTGACGGCTGAAAATTCGATATGCTGGCGCTTGCCCTGCAGGTCGTAGGCTTCGGCCGACACCTCGCCCCCGGCGCCGACTTCTTCACCGTTGGCGATGCGTCGCAGCGCGATGACCACCATGGCAGACTCGGCATCCTTGTCCACGCCATATTCCCGCGCCACCGCATCGTTCAGGCTGAGCGTGGGCAGCGCGTTGTAATGCACGCGCAGGTCGCCGAAGTCCGCAGAAGCCGGAGTGGGCGGGACGAACTCCGCGGCGCGGGGTTTTTCACCAGCCGAGCACGCGGCAAGAAGCAGGGCGAGTATCAGGAGCGGAATGCGTTTCATCAGGATTGTCCGCAGGATTGTTCGTGGCAGGGATCAGTCATTCGCCGCCGACAACTGCCGGCCGCGTTCGCTCGCGGCGTGAATGGCCTGTGCGACCAGCGCCTCGAAACCTCCATTCTGGAAGGTCTCG
>JAKFDG010000174.1:0-8158 GCA_036677285.1 Pseudoxanthomonas sp. | reverse complement strand
GTGAGGAACGCTTCGATCTGGTGCGGCCGGATCACGAACTGCCCGTCCGGCTTGTTCCAGTCGGACGCGATCTTGGCCAGGAACTTGTTCGGCGCGATTCCCGCAGATGCAGTCAGTGAGGTTTCCTCGCGGATCTGGCGGCGGATTTCCTCGGCGATGGCGGTCGCGCTCGGCAGGTCGGATTTCGGTTCGGTGACATCCAGGTAGGCCTCGTCCAGCGACAGCGGCTCGACCAGCTCGGTATGGCGCAGGAAGATCTCGCGCACCTGCCGCGACACCGCCTTGTAGCGCACGAAATCCGGCGGCACGAAGACCGCATCGGGGCACAAGCGTTCCGCGCGCACCGCCGGCATCGCCGAACGCACCCCGTACTTGCGCGCCTCGTACGAAGCCGCGCACACCACCGAGCGCGCGCCACGCCAGGCCACCACCACCGGCTTGCCGCGCAGGGCCGGTTCGTCGCGCTGTTCGACCGATGCGTAGAACGCATCCATGTCCACGTGGATGATCTTGCGCATGCTCGCGTGCGCATCGGGGTCGAAACGTGCCGTCACGTCGCTAGTATGAAGCCAGCGGTGCACGCGACGCCCATGACAAAATGAAAAACCCCGGCGCGGGGCCGGGGTTTTTCCTGGAACACCGCCGTCGGAACGGCAGCTGGATCAGTTCAGAACTTCTGCGAGAAGCGGACGCCGAACGTGCGCGGCTGGTTGGTGATGGTGTAGACCTGTCCGTTGGGATACTCGGGCACCACGCCCGAGGCGCCGCAGACCGACTCCGCACAGTTCGTGAACCTGGAGATCTGCGCGCGTTCGTCGAAGGCATTGTTCACGAAGAAGTCCAACGCCCAGCTGTCCTTGGCGATGCCCGCGGAGAAATCGACGGTGTTGTAGGACGGCAGGTCGCCGAGGATCTCGCGCTCTGCGATGCGCAGGTCGGACTTGCGATCGCCCACATGCACCCCGGCGCCCTGTACATAGGCCTGGAAACCGCCGATGTCGAAGACGTAGCGCGCGATCAGGTTGCCCTTGAACTTCGGCGTCACCGGCAGTTGCGTGCCGTCCGGGGCTTCCGGATCCGCGCAGTCGGTGACCGGGGTGCCGGCATCATCGGTGAAGCCGCAATAGTTGTCCGTCAACTGGGCGTCGTAGAACGCCGCACCGGCGCTCAAATGCAGGTTGTAGGTGGCGGCCCAGTTCAGGTCCATTTCCAGGCCGTCGATGCTGGCCTGGTTGGCGTTCTTGATCTCGGTGAGGCCGTTCGCGCCAAGGATGCTGAACTGGAAGTCCTCCCATTCCTGGTGGAACACCGAGCCATTGAAAGTCACCCGGTTGTCGGCCCAACTGGTCTTCCAGCCGAGCTCGTAGTTGGTCAGGTAGTCCGACAGATACGGCGGCAAGGTGCCGCGTCGGTTGAGGCCGCCGGGACGGTAACCCTCGGACCAGGTGCCGTAGATCATCTTGGTGGGCGTGATCTGCCAGGTCAGGTTGACCTTGCCCAGGTTGCCGCTTTCCTTGACGCGCTTGTCGAAGACCGCGCAGGGCGCGCCATTGAACGATGGCCAGTTGGCGGGGTCCGGGCCGAACTGTTCGATACAGATGGACTCGCCATACGGCGCTCCGGAGAACCAGCCGTCGCTGAAGCCGAAGAAGCCCTTCAGGCTGTTGTCGGAGCGGAAATGACGCCCGCCGATGGTGCCGATAAGCACGTCGGGAATGAAGTCGTACGACAGCTGGCCGAACACCGCTTCGTCATGGTCCTCGCGCTCCTGCTTGGTGAGCCAGATGGTGTCGGGCCAGCCGGTGATCGAGTACTGGGGGCCGAAACCGTCGAGCTTGTAGCGCTGCTGGATATCGTGCTTCTGGGTCATCCAGAACAAACCGGCCACGAAGCGGAGCCGGTTCTCGCTGGGCGAGGCGAGGCGCAACTCGTGGCTGTCCTTCTTGTAGCGGTCCTTGCCCTGGATGTACTGGGACGGATTGATCAGGTTGTCGTCGGCGTCGTACGCGTTGTAGTAGTACAGCGTGTCGTACCAGAACCCGTAGTCGTTGTAATCCGAATCGACATCGACGTCGCGCTTCAGGTGCGCATAGTTGTAGGTCAGGTCGAAGTTGCCGATTTTGCCTTCCACGGTCAACGCGGCCTGCCACCAGCGGTCGTCGGAGCGCTCCTTGTAGAAGTGGTTCAGGGCGAGATCGCCGACGTTCTCGTCGAAGGCGAAGCTGCCATTGGCCACCTGGTTCTGGCCCATGATGGTCGGCGTGATCGACCAGTTCTCGTTGAGGTCAACCTTCAATGCCAGGCGTGCGCCGGTGGTCTCGACGTCGTTGTAGTCGTCCTCCGCGCGTCCGGTACAGACGAGCTGGTCGGTAGACGCGCAGTTGCGGTTGGTGAGCACGCCGCCCCAGCTCGTCTGGGTGTCATCGCTCGGATCGGCCGGAGTCCCGCCGTCATCGATGCGAACCGGGAACTGGCGGTCGCCCGCCTTGTTGTCGATATAGCCCGCATCCTTCTTCTGCCAGCCGACCAGGCGGATGGCGGCGTTGTCGGTGAGCGGTACGTTGACGAAGCCTTCCGCCACGTAGCCGGTGCCGCCGTGACTGACGCTGTTGGCTTCCAGGCTGTAGCCGGCTTCAAATCCGCTCGGGTCGGGCTTGTTGGTGATGATGCGCAGGGCGCCCGCCTGGGCGCTGGCGCCGTACAGGGTGCCCTGCGGACCGGCCAGCGACTCCACCCGGGAGATGTCGTAGACGTGGATGTCGAGCGGACCCTGGATGGTGGTGACGGGCTGCTCGTCCAGGTACACGCCCACGCTGGGGAGCGAACCGGAGTGGTTGCCATCGCCGCCGCTGGCCACGCCGCGCATGTAGATCTGGGCGAAACCCGGACCGAAGGTCTGGTAGGAGACGCTCGGGAGGAATTTCACGTAGTCGTCGAAGTCGGTGACGTTGAGCTCGTCGAGTTTCTGCTCGCCCAGCACCTGCAGGCTGATCGGCACCTTCTGCAGGTTCTCGGTGCGCTTCTGCGCGGTCACCGTGATCGTGTCGAGGGTCTGCGCCTCGCGACTGGTTTGTTGCGCAGGCTGCTCGGGTGCAGGGGTGGCTTCCTGGGCGAACGCGGCGGAGCCGAACGCCAGGTAGATGGCCGCGGCCAGCGGCAGGCGGGACAGGTTCGAGGCGCTTCTGCGAGCGCCTGTTTTCTTGTGGTGCGTCTTCATCGGGTTCACCTCAGTTCTCCGCAGTGTTGGATATCGGTCAGTCGGAAACTCTCTCGCCAGCAACAAACTCCGGCACTGCCGGATAAAGATCCAGGACCGGTCCGAGGGCGTCCTTCAACGGCCCCAGCCATGGATCGAAATTTCTCCAGTGGTCCACGCCTTCGCGGTAGATCGGCTTGCGCACCTGCTCGGAGCTGGCGGTACGCACCGGCCGCGCATTCTCGTAGAAACGCAGGCAGCCTTCCTCGAAGGGCAAGCCACAGTAGTCGAGCAGGCGCCGCACCTCGCCCTCGGTGTCGTCGACCATGCGTTCGTAGATGACCCGGTGCACGCGGCCGGGCAGCACGGCGTCGAAGTGGGCCATCAGTTCCACGTAGTCGCGGTAGTAGCGGCCGATGTCGTCCAGGCTGTAGCTGAAGCTCTGCCCGCGGGCGAAATGCTGCTTGAAGCCGGAGAAACAGCAGGCCAGCGGATGCCGGCGTGCGTCGATGATCTTCGCCCTCGGCAGCATCAGGTGGATCAGGCCGATGTGCAGGAAATTGTTCGGCATCTTGTCGATGAACAACGGCGCATCGGTCTTGCGCTGGATGCGGGTGTGCTCGAGGTAGCGCTCACCGAGCTGGCGCAGCGCGTCCGCACCCAGCGATTCGACCACGTCGTGGTACGGCATCGCCTGGCCGGCGTCGCCCTGGCCGCGCAGTTCGCGGGTGATCGAAGTGATTTCCGGCAGCTCCATGGTCCCTTCCACCGCGGAATGGCTGGAGAGGATCTGCTCGAGCAGGGTCGAGCCCGCGCGCGGCAGGCCGACGATGAAGATGGGATCGGGCGCATCGGCGCCGAAGCCGGCGCGCTCCGCGAAGAACTCGCGTGTATAGCTGCGCTTGATGCGCGCCACCCGCGTGGTGGTGTCGCCGGCACGGTACTGCAGCATCTCGCGGCGCAGATCGTTGCCGCGCTGGTAATGCCGGAAGGAAGCCTCGAATTCGTCCGCATCCTCCAGCGCCTTGCCGATGGCGAACTCCAGGTGCTGGCGGTGCTCGGTTTCCACGCCGGGCTTGTCCAGCTCGCGGCGCATGGTCGCCAGGTCGTCGGCGGAAAAGCGGACGGTCTTGAGGTTGGCCAGGCTCCACCACACTTCGCCGAAACCGGGATCGAGCTGCAGGCTCCTGCGATACGCCTCGATCGCGCGATCCTGGTGGCCGGCGGTCTTCAGCGCGTGGCCATAGCTCATCCAGATCCTGGGATGGCGGGGATACTCGTCGAGGATCGCCGCATACAGTTCGAGTGCCGGTCCGTAGTCGCCGATCCGGCATAGCACCACCGCCTTGAGGTTGCGGTAGCCGGCGTTGTCCGGCTCCACCGCGAGCAGCGCTTCGACTTCGGCCAGCGCCAGGGCCGGCTTGTTGGCCCGATGCAGTGCAAGAGCATAGTTCTGGCGCGCGGCATGGAAGCCCGGGGCGAGTTCCAGGCAGCGCGCGAGCAGGTGCTCGGCATCCTCGTTGCGGCCCAGGCGCACCGCGAGTTCGGCCAGCATGCGGATCGCGGCGACGTCGGTCGGCGACCGCTTCAGGTGTTCGCGCAGCCGTACCTCGGCTTCGGGGATGCGGTTCTCGGCCAGGGCGATGGCGGCATTCAGCAGTTGCGGATCGCGGGTGGAGTAACGGATGTGGTTGGCGTACGCGGCGTCGGCGCCTTCGGCGTCGTCCATGGCCATGAGCTGGTCGCCGAGCGCCAGCCACGCCTGCGGAAGATCGGGCTTCAACGCCACCGCGCGCCGCAATGCGGCCAGGGCCTCTTCGCCCGCCTTCGCACGGACCAGGGTATTGCCCAACTCCAGATGGGCCATCGCCCAGTTGGGTTGCGACGACGCCAGCGGACGCAGGATTTCCAGTGCCTTGCCGACCTCGCCCCGCGCACGATGCGAAGCGCCCAACAACAACACCGCCATCGGATGCTCGCCGACGGCCTTGATGATCTCGCTCGCCTGTTCGCCGGCCAGCGCCGGGTCGGTCGCCAGCAGGCGCGAGGCATGGGCCAACGCGGTTTCCAGGTTGGCGGTCGGCTCGGCGGTGGTGTTCACACCGGACTCCGGTGCGAGGGCGATGGATCTATCCACCAGGCACATGAAATCTGCATTTCGCTAAGGCCCCGTTTCCTCATAGCGCTTTCAGCAATCTATAGTTGAATTGCAGCGATTGATAGTAGGAGTCGACGCGGATGCGTTCATCCTGTCCGTGCGAACGGTCGTCATCCACATCGTAGGCGATGCCGTTGAAGACATAGACCGGCATCCCCGCGGCGCGCAGGAACACGCTGTCGGTGGCGCCGGCGGACATGTAAGGAGAAACCGGCAGCGGCCCCCAGATGCCTTCGGCGGCCTCGGCGATACGCGCGAACAAAGCCTCATTCACCGGTGAGGGCGGACTGGGCTGCGGCTCGGCGACGCGTGCGATCTCGATGCCCGGATCGGCCACGGCCTGCTTCAGCGCGAGGTCGACCTGCGCCGGGTCCTCGTCCGGCAGCAGCCTGCAGTTGACCGTGGCCCTGGCCATCTGCGGCAGCGCGTTCTCGGCGTGGCCGCCCTGCAGCAGGGTCGGGATGCAGGTCGTGCGCAACTGCGCGTTGTTGTAGGTGGAAGACGCCGCGAGCCGGGCCAGCGCCGCCGGATCCTGCGGCTCGCGCGCGGCCGCGCGCATGTCTTCGGCGGTAGTGCCTGAATACAACGAAGCGAGCCCGGCGTAGTAGCCGCGAGTGGCGGAGTTGCTGCGCAGCGGGAACCGGTGTGCCGAAAGCCGACCCAATGCGTGCGCCAATTGGTAGATGGCGTTATCGGCGGTGGGCTGCGAACTGTGCCCGCCCGGATTGCGTGCGGTAAGGGTGTAGCTGAGGTAGACCTTCTCCGCGGTTTCCACCGACAGCACCGCCGGCTTGCCGCCGCGGATCTCCGGACCGCCGCCGTCGACATTGAGCGCGTAGGCGGCCTCGATCAGTTCCGGCCGCTGCGCCTGCAGCCATTGCACGCCGTTGGCGTCGCCATCCTCTTCCCCTGCGGTGAGAGCCAGAATGTAGTCGCCACGCGGCACGAATTTTTCCGCATGCAGGCGCAGCAGCGCAGCAGCCAGGCCGGCCGCGCCGCCCTTGATGTCCATGGTGCCGCGGCCGTAGAAGTAGCCATCGATCTCGTTGAGCTTGAACGGATCGTGGTGCCAGTCCTCGGGCTTGGCCTCGACCACGTCCAGGTGCGCCAGCAACAGCACCGGCTCGCGTTCGCCGCGGCCGCGCAGGCGCACGACCAGGTTGCGTTTCAGCGGATGGTCGCCGACCACCTGCACGTCCGCGGCGGGGAATCCGGCGGCGAGGAACCGTGCCGCGAATTTTTCCGCCGCCGCGGTGGTGCTGCCGTGGGCGGGCGTGGTGTCGGTCTCGATCAGTTCGCGCAGCAGCTCGCGGCCGAGCAGCCGTTGCGCCTCCGGCGTCTCTTCGGCCGCCGCCGCGGACAGGCACGGCAGCAGCAGGGCTGCCGACAAGGCGATGCGGATGAAGTGCGGACGGCGGTTGTGCATGCGGATTCCAGTGGCGGGATTCAGGGTCTTTCCAAGGCCAGCGCCACGCCCTGGCCGACGCCGACGCACAGGCTGACCAAGGCGCGACGCTGCGCATGGCGGCGCAGCGCGAACGCCGCGGTCATCGCCAGGCGTGCCCCGCTGGCGCCGAGCGGATGTCCGAGCGCGAGCGCCCCGCCATTGGCGTTGACGTGTCCGGCGTCGTCGGGCAATCCGAGCGCGCGGGTGCAGGCGAGCACCTGTGCGGCGAAGGCTTCGTTGATCTCGATGCGGTCGAAGTCGGCAAGCCGCAGCCCGGTACGCGCCAGCAGCTTGCCGATGGCCGGCACCGGGCCGATGCCCATCACCCGCGGCGCCACCGCGGCCGAAGCCATGCCGATCACCCGCGCCAGCGGCTCCAGGCCGTGTTTTTCCATTGCGGATTCCGAGGCCAGCAACACCGCCACCGCGCCGTCGTTCAATCCCGAAGCATTGCCGGCGGTGATGCTGGTGCCCTCGCCGAGCAACGGCTTGAGTGCGGCCAGGCGTTCGGCGTTGGTCTCGGGGCGCGGCTGTTCATCGCGTTCGACAACGCGGGATCGTCCATCGCGGACCACCTCGACCGTGCTGATCTCTTCCTGCAGCCAGCCCTGTTCCTGCGCATGCGCGGCACGCTGCTGGCTGCGCAGGGCATAGGCGTCCTGGTCGGCACGATCGATGCCGTGTTCGCGCGCCAGGTTCTCGGCGGTCTGGCTCATCGAATCCACGCCATAGCTCGTTTGCATGCGCGGGTTGACGAAGCGCCAGCCCAGGGTGGTATCGGCGAGCTGCTGGTCGCGCGCGAACCCGGCCTCGGCCTTGGCCATCACATACGGCGCACGGGTCATGCTTTCCACGCCCCCGGCCAGGGCCAGGCCGGCTTCGCCGCAGGCGATGGCGCGAGCGCCCTGGCCGATGGCTTCCAGCCCCGACGCGCACAGCCGGTTGACCGTGACTGCGGGGACGGTTTGCGGCAATCCGGACAGCAGCGTGGCCATGCGCGCGATGTTCCGGTTGTCCTCGCCGGCCTGGTTGGCGCAGCCCAGGATCACTTCATCCAGCGCCGCCCAGTCGAGCGCCGCATGTCGCGCCATCAGCGCGGCGATCGGCAACGCCGCCAGGTCGTCGCAGCGCACGCTGGCCAGTGCGCCGCCATGTCGCCCGAACGGCGTACGCGTCGCATCGACCAGCCAGGCACTGCTCACAGGCCTTGCCGGGCGTACAACTGCGGCGCCCAGCCGCCGCGCCGGATCGCCTCTTCTATTTCCGGTCGCGCGGAGACCAGCGCCGGCAGGATTTCCTTGAGCGCCCGGTCGCGGGCCTTGACGCTGTACTGCAGGCCCACGTTGAGCCCCGCCAC
>JAKFDG010000173.1:0-6165 GCA_036677285.1 Pseudoxanthomonas sp. | reverse complement strand
ACGAAAACGGTGGCGTAGCGCAGGCTGAACTCCTGGGCACGTCCCTGGGCATCGATGCTGATCGGCAGGTCGCCCCAGCGTTCCGAAAGGATCTGCAACGTGGCCACGTCCTTGGCATCGGCCGCCGCAGGAATCACCCCCGCATGCTCCATGCCTGTCGCAAGGGCATCGGCCAGCGGACTGTAAGGGGTCGTGGACACCACGCGTACCGGACCCAGGTCCGCCGGCAACGCTATCTTGTTGCGCAGGTGGAAACCGCAGGCCGATAGCGCCAAGGCAAGGAGGAGAACCGCCAACAGGCGCAACGCAGGGAACGCGGGAGTTTTGGTCATGGACGAAGTCTGGACGAGCCCGGCATGGGCGGCAATAGGCGACTGCCATAGCCTGCCCCATGGCGCGTGAACGCGGCTTGAGATCGGCGCCGGGCCATCCCGGGAGCGCTCATGCGGCGACAATATTGACGATCTTGCCCGGCACGATGATCACCTTGCGCACCTCCAGGCCCTGCATGAACTTGGCGGTGTTGGGTTCGGCCCTGGCCAGCGCCTCGACCTGGTCGCGTGGCAGGTCCACGGCCACCTCGATGGTGCCGCGCAACTTGCCATTGACCTGGATCGCCAGCGTCACCTGGTCGCGCACCAGGGCGGTGGCATCGGCCTGCGGGAACGGCATCTCCTCCAGCAGGGTTTCCGGATGTCCCAGCGCCTGCCACATGGCGTGGCTGGCGTGTGGAGTGATGGGGTTGAGCAGCAGGATCGCCGCTTCCAGGGCTTCCTGGCGTATGGCGCGGTCGTTGTCGGCGTTGCCGTCGAATTTTCCCAATGCGTTCGACAGCTCCATCACCGCCGCGATCGCGGTATTGAAACTGTGCCGACGCCCGTAGTCGCCGCCGACCTTGTCGATGGTTTCGTGGGTCTTGCGCCGAACGGCTTTCTGCTCGGCCGACAATGCCGCCAGGTCGGGTGCCGCTGCCGGCCCGGAGGCCGCATGCTTCTGCACCTGGACCCATAGCCGCCGCAGGAAGCGCGCCATGCCTTCCACGCCGGCCTCGTTCCATTCCAGCGACTGTTCCGGCGGCGCGGCGAACATCGAAAACAGGCGCACGGTATCCGCGCCGAACTTGCCCACCATCGCCTGCGGATCGACGCCGTTGTTCTTGGACTTCGACATTTTCTCCGTCGCACCGACCTGCACGCTCGCGCCATCGGCGACCAGCTTCGCCCCGGTAACGCGGCCGCGTTCGTCGCGATCTATTTCCACATCGGCCGGATTGATCCATTCCTTCGAACCATCGCCATTTTCCCGATAGTAGGTATCGGCGATCACCATGCCCTGGCACAGCAGGTTGGTCGCTGGCTCGTCGCTATCGACCAGTCGCGCGTCGCGCAGGAGCTTGTGGTAGAAACGGAAATACATCAGGTGCAGGATCGCGTGTTCGATGCCGCCGATGTACTGGTCCACCGGCAGCCAGTAGTTGCCACGCTTGTCGACCATGTCCTTCGCGCCCGGCGAGGTGTAGCGAGCGTAGTACCAGCTCGACTCCATGAAGGTGTCGAAGGTGTCGGTCTCGCGCTCGGCCTCGCCGCCGCATTCCGGGCAGGTGGTCTTGCGCCATTCCGGATCGGCCTTGATCGGCGATTTCACTCCGTCGAGGGTGACGTTTTCCGGCAACACCACCGGCAGCTGCGATTCCGGCACCGGCACCGCACCGCACCGGTCACAGTAGATGACGGGAATCGGGCAACCCCAGTAGCGCTGGCGGGAAACGCCCCAGTCGCGCAGGCGGTAGTTGACCCGGCGCTGGCCTCGGCCCTGGCGCTCGAAACGCTCCGCCAGCGCTTCGAATGCACCGCGGAAATCGAGTCCATCGAACTCTCCGGAATTCACCAGCTCGAGGTCGGTGCGGGTCTTGTCGGCGTACCAGTCGTGCCAAGTATTCGCGTCGTAGGTCTTTTCTTCCTCGGTCTTCGGCGACTTCAGCGAGATGACCTGCTGGATCGGCAAGCCGTACTTGTGCGCGAATTCGAAATCGCGTTCGTCATGCCCCGGCACCGCCATCACCGCACCGGTGCCGTAGCCCATCAGCACGAAGTTGGCGACCCACACCGGCACCTTGTCGCCGGTGACCGGATGCGCGGCGCGCAGGCCGGTGTCCATGCCGCGCTTTTCCTGGGTTTCCAGTTCGGCCTCGGACACGCCGCCCTGTTTCAGTTCGTCCAGGAAGCTGGCCAATTGCGGATTGCCGGCCGCGGCTTTCAGCGCCAGCGGATGCTCGCCGGCGATGGAGAGGAAGGTCACGCCCATCAGCGTGTCCGGGCGCGTGGTGAACACGGTCAGCGGTTCGTGGCCTTCCACCGCGAAATTGATTTCCAGGCCTTCGGAACGTCCAATCCAGTTGCGCTGCATGGTCTTGACCGAATCCGGCCAGCCGGGCAATGCGTCCAGTCCGTCGAGCAACTCCTGCGCGTAGTCGGTGATGCGCAGGAACCATTGCGGGATCTCGCGTTTCTCGACGATGGCGCCCGAGCGCCAGCCACGGCCATCGATGACCTGTTCGTTGGCCAGCACGGTCTGGTCCACCGGATCCCAGTTCACCACCGAATTCTTGCGATAGGCCAAACCCTTGCGCAGCAGGCGCACGAACATGCGTTGTTCGTGCACGTAGTAATCGGGCTTGCAGGTAGCGAACTCGCGCGACCAGTCGATCGCGTAACCCAGCGACTTCAGCTGGGTGCGCATGTGCTCGATGTTGGCGTAGGTCCACTTCGCTGGTGCGGTGTTGTTCTTGATCGCGGCGTTTTCCGCGGGCAGGCCGAAGGCATCCCAGCCCATGGGCTGCAGCACGTTCTTGCCGGTCATGCGCTGGTAGCGGCTGATCACGTCGCCGATGGTGTAGTTGCGCACGTGGCCCATGTGCAGCGCGCCGGACGGGTACGGCAGCATCGACAGGCAATAGAACTTGGGCTTGTCGGAGGTTTCGTCGACCTCGAACGCACGGGTCCGGTCCCAGTAGGACTGGGCGGCGGATTCGACGGACTGGGGATCGTACTGCAGGGGTTCGGCGGCGACTGGCATGGAGCGCGAGGACGGCAGCGGCAAAGCATGCAAGGGTACCGCAGTGCACAAAGTACCGCCAATGCGGCCGTTATGATGCTCCGACACCCTCAGGAGCCGCCCATGTCCCGCATCCGCCTCGCCGTATTGCTCACCAGCCTGTGCTGCCTGCCCGCCATGGCCGCGGAACCCCTGGCACTGCAATGCGGACGGATGTTCGACGCACGCAGCGGCCGGGTCCTGGGGGCGCACACCATCGTGGTACGCGACGGCAAGGTCGCCGAAGTACTGGCCGGCCGCACGGAAGCCGCTGGCGCGCGCGCGCTGGACCTGTCCTCGCACACCTGCCTGCCCGGCTGGACCGACCTGCACGTGCACCTGGGTTCGCAGTCCAGCCCGCAGAGCTACTCCGAAGGTTTCCGCCTCGACCCCACCGATTACGCCTTCCGCTCGGTCGGCTATGCCGAAAAGACGCTCATGGCGGGCTTCACCAGCGTGCGCGACCTCGGCGGCGAAGTGAGCCCGCATCTGCGCGATGCCGTTAACCAGGGGCTGGTGAAGGGTCCCCGCATCTACGCCGCCGGAAAGTCCATCGCCACCACTGGCGGCCATGCCGACCCCACCAACGGCTACAACAGCGAACTCGAGCACCTGCTCGGTCCGCCCGGTCCCACCGAGGGCGTGATCAATTCCGTTGACGATGCCCGCCAGGCCGTGCGCCAGCGTTACAAGGACGGCAGCGACGTCATCAAGATCACCGCCACCGGCGGCGTGCTGTCGTATGCCAAGTCGGCCGATGCGCCACAGTTCACCGTCGAGGAAGTGCGCGCCATCGTCGATACCGCCAACGACTACGGCTACAAGGTCGCGGCCCACGCCCACGGGGCCGAAGGCATGAAACGCGCGGTGCTGGGCGGCGTGACCAGCATCGAGCACGGCACCGAGATGACCGACGAGGTCATGTCCTTGATGAAGCAGAAAGGCACCTGGTACGTGCCGACCATCTACGCCGGGCGTTTCGTCGCCGACAAGGCCAAGGTCGATGGCTATTTCCCCGAAATCGTGCGACCCAAGGCCATCCGCATCGGCGCGCAGATCCAGCAGACCGCCGGCCGCGCCTACAGGAACGGGGTGAAGATCGCCTTCGGCACCGACATGGGCGTGGGCCCGCACGGCGACAACGCGAAGGAATTCATCTACATGGTCGAAGCCGGCATGCCCGCGGCCTACGCGCTGCAAGCGGCGACGATCCATGCGGCACAGGTGCTGGGCGTCGACGACCAGGGCGTGATCGAAGCCGGCAAGCGCGCCGATATCATCGCCCTGCCCGGCGACCCGGTGGCGGATATCGAGAATGTATTGAAGGTGGATTTCGTGATGAAGGATGGCGTGGTCTATCGTCAACCCGCTCTGGGGACCTCACCCTAACCGGCGAGGTGCCGCCGCGCTTCCTTGCGCTCAGGCCACGCCACGGTTGAAGCGGCTTCCGGCCAGTATCAGCCAAACGAACCACAGACCGAATGCAATCCGCTGGGCGATGCCAGCGGACACAACGTCGCCCAGCACGAACGCCGCAAACGGTACGCCGATCGCAGCCACCAGACTGATCCGCGCGAACCGCGACCACTCGCGCCTGCGTCGGAGCCCCCATCCCAGCAACGCCGCACCGGCCACGAACGCCAGGCACCACAGCCCCCACGCCGTGCCGTGCAAGCTGCTCACGTCGCCGTCCAGGTCTCGCGGATCCAGCGGCAGCAGCCCCATGGCGATGAATCCCAGCGCTGACAGGAACACCAGTTGCGCGCCGATGCGCGACGACCAACCCGCATCGCCAGGCAAGCGGTGGCGCAGCGCCAGCATCGCCACGCCTGCCAGGGTTCCAGGCACCACGAAGGCAGTAAGGTTGAAGGCCAACGAGTGCGGGAATCCGTCCGCCCCCAGCAACGCCACCGGATACTGCGTCTGCAGGTAGCCTTCCAGCGCCGCACCGAAACCGAATACCGCGGTTGCGAACAACAAGGCGGCGACAAGGCCGGCGAAGCGCATGGCGCGGATCATTCCGTCTTCCATGCGAAGACCTCCTCGACACCCACGCCGAACGCGCGCGCGATGCGGAATGCCAGCTCAAGCGAGGGTGAATACTTTCCCGCTTCCAGCGCGATGATGGTCTGCCGGGTCACCCCGCACGCCTGCGCCAGCGCTTCCTGGGTCATCTCGCCGCGCTCGAAGCGCCAGCGACGGATCTCGTTCGCGATCGGCGTGCCGCTCATCGCCTGTCGCGCCAGTAATGGATCGCGGTCGCCGCGTACTCGCACAACCAGCCCCACATCAGGGCGAAGACCAGCAGGTTGGCGATCATCAGCGGGGTGGCCCACTGCAGTTTTTCGGCGGGCGAGAAACCAAACATCAGTGCCAGTCCGATGATGCAGAAGGTCAGTGCTCCGCGCCCCCAGCCGGCCGCCTGTTTCTCGATCTCGCGATCGCGTTCGTCTTCCTGCACCGCGTCCTTCCAGCGCGAACCGAGCACGCTGGACAACACCGACCAAGCGATCAGCAACATCACCAGGTTGCGGCCGACGGCACCGGCCTCCGGGTTGTTCCACACCGGCGCCTGGGCGAACACCTCGGCCTTGGCCAGGAAATACGCCACCGCGATGGCCATGAAACCCAGCCCGATCCAGGCCCGCCATTCGCCTGGGGAAATGACGGCTTCAAGTTCGCCGCGCGGTATTTGCGACAGGCGATACAACGAAACCCAGGTGGCCGTCACCAACAGGACCAAGCCCAGTTTGCCGGGATCGATGCCCAGCACACGGGAAGGGCCCGCCAGCAGCAGCCACAAGGCCAGGACAGCCACTCCCATCAAACCGATCAGATGCCAGTGACGCTTGAGCATGATGTAATCCCAGAACGACATTAAGTAAAAGATACTTTACTTATTAAGATCACAATGTCAAACACTTTTTACATTGGCTTGTTTCGAGTGCCAGCTGGCACCATGTCAGCCGAAGATTCCTGAACGAGCCTGTCCATGTCCGCTTCCGTCCACGTATTCGACGCCACCACCGAGACCTTCGAGGCCGAGGTCCTGCAGCAATCGATGCAGACCCC
>JAKFDG010000172.1:0-8160 GCA_036677285.1 Pseudoxanthomonas sp. | reverse complement strand
GAAGAAGCTGTCGCTGGAACTGGGCGGGAAGAATCCGACCCTGGTGTTCGCCGACAGCGACTGGCGCGCGCAGCTCGATACGCTGGTGCGCTCGGCATTCCAGAATTCCGGCCAGATCTGCCTCTGCGGCTCACGCATCCTGGTCGAACAAGCGATTTATGCGGAATTCCGCGACGCTTTCGTGGAACGTGTGCGCAACCTGCGCGTGGGCGATCCGATGGCTGAGGGCACCCGGCTCGGCCCGCTGGTGTCGCAGGTCCATCACGACAAGGTGCTCGCCTGCCTGCAGCGAGCGCGCGACGAAGGTGGCCGCTTCCTCTGTGGCGGCAACCGGATCGAGCGCGCGGGCTGGTTCGTCGAACCCACCGTGATCGAAGGCCTCGGCCCGGATTGCGCCAGCAACCGCGCGGAGATCTTCGGACCGGTGGTCACCCTGCAGGCTTTCGACAACGACGACGAGGCGCTGGCGCTCGCCAATGCCAGCGAATACGGCCTGGCCGCTTCCTTGTGGACGCGCGACCTGGATCGCGCGCACGGCCTTTCCGCGCAGTTGCGCGCTGGCATCGTCTGGGTCAATACCTGGTTGATGCGCGACCTGCGTACTCCATTCGGCGGTGTCGGTGCCTCCGGCCTGGGGCGCGAGGGCGGCGCGGAAGCGATGCGCTTCTTCACCGAAGCGAAGAATGTCTGCCTGGCTCTGGGATAATGCACGCATGACCGACCTCAACCAGCTGCTGCGCAACAACCGCGAATGGGCCGAACGGATCAAGCAGGAGGATCCGGGCTTCTTCAAGCGCCTGTCGCAGCAGCAATCGCCGCGTTACCTCTGGATAGGCTGCTCCGACTCGCGCGTGCCGGCCAACCAGATCCTGGGGCTGGATCCGGGCGAAGTTTTCGTCCACCGCAACATCGCCAACGTCATGTCGCACGGCGACCTCAACTGCCTGTCGGTGATCCAGTTCGCGGTCGATATCCTCAAGGTCGAGCACATACTCCTGGTCGGCCACTACGGCTGCGGTGGCGTGCATGCGGCGCTGACCGGCGCGCGGCTCGGGCTGGCCGACAATTGGCTGCGCCATGTCGGCGACGTGGCCCAGAAACACGCCACACTGCTGGAACAGGTTGAAACCGAATCGTTGCGTCACGCGCGCCTTTGCGAGCTCAATGTGATCGAACAAGTCTTCAATGTCTGCCAAACGACGGTAGTGGAAGACGCCTGGGCCCGTGGCCAGGAGTTGTCCGTGCATGGCTGGGTCTACAGCCTGTTCGACGGACGCGTGCGCCAGCTGGGGATGGACGTGAACGCGACCGAGCAGCTCATGCCCGCATACCAGGAGGCAATCGCCGCGATTGCGCCGAAGGGCAAGCGCGATGAGTGAGGTCGTGCGCACCGATACGGCACCGACGCCGGTAGGCAGCTATCCGCATGCCCGCCGCGTCGGCAACCTGCTGTTCCTGTCCGGCATCGGCCCACGCGATCCTGCCAGCGACGAAATCGCCGGGAACGAGTATTTCGCCGACGGGCGCGTGCGCAGGTACGACATCGAGGCGCAAGCGCGCGCGGTGTTCGCCAACGTCCAGGCAGTGCTCGCGGCCAGTGGCGCAGGATGGGAGGACCTGGTCGACGTGACCGTCTACCTCACCGACATGGCCCGCGATTTCAAGGCCTACAACCGTGTCTGGGCCGAGCATTTCCCCGATCCCGCCAGCGCGCCCTGTCGCACCACCCTGGGCATCACCGCGCTGCCGACGCCGATCGCCATCGAGTTGAAGTGCGTCGCCGTGGTCAAGGAGTAACCGATGCTGCCTTTCCCACTCAACCTGCAAGCCTGGATTGAGGAACACCGCCACCTGCTGAAGCCACCCGTTGGCAACAAGTGCGTGTACGACGGTGACTTCATCGTGATGATCGTCGGTGGCCCCAATTCCCGCACCGACTACCACTGGGATGAAGGTCCGGAGTGGTTCTACCAGCTCGAAGGCGAGATGGTGCTGCGCATCCAAGAGGACAATGCCGTCCGCGACATCCCGATCAAAGCCGGCGAGATCTTCCTGCTGCCGCCACGCGTCCCGCACTCGCCGCAACGCATGCCCGACTCCATCGGCCTGGTGATCGAACGCAGGCGTCTGGCGCACGAGGACGACGGCCTGCTGTGGTTCTGTGAAAACTGCAACCACAAGGTCTACGAGGAATACTTCCACCTGCACGACATCGAGACGGATTTCCCGCCGGTGTTCGAAAGGTTCTATTCCTCGATCGAACACCGTACCTGCGGGCGGTGCGGGCATGTCAATCCGGCACCGGACAAATACGTGATGCCTGACACCTGAAACGGAGCGGGCAATACCCCCCTTGTCCAGCTAAACTGCGGCATGCTGAAGATAGACACCCACGCCCATTACCTGCCGCGCACCTGGCCCGACCTGGCGCGCAAATACGGCGACGACCGTTTCCCGGTCATCCACCACGGCGAAGACGGACGCGCACGGATCTACAAGGACGGCAAGTTCTTCCGCGAGATCTGGCCCAAGACCTGGGACCCGCAGGTGCGCATCAACGATTACGCCCGGTTCGGCGTGCAGGTGCAGGTGCTCAGCACCGTGCCGGTGATGTTCAGCTACTGGGCCAAGCCCAACCAGGCGCTGGAATTGCACCAGGCGCTCAACGACCACACCGCCGAGGCCTGCCGCCAGTACCCGCGCCATTACGCCGGCATTGGCACCGTGCCGATGCAATCGCCGCGCCTGGCCGTGCAGGAGCTGGAACGCTGCATGGATGAGCTCGGGCTGCAGGGCGTGCAGATCGGCAGCCATATCGGCGACTGGAACCTGGATGCACCGGAACTGTTCGAGTTCTTCCAGGCTGCGGCCGAACTCGAAGCCGCGGTGCTGGTGCACCCGTGGGACATGATGGGTGCGGCAACGATGCCCAAGTACTGGCTGCCGTGGCTGGTGGGCATGCCCGCCGAGCAGTCGCGCGCCGCCTGCTGCCTGATCTTCGGTGGCGTGCTGGAACGCCTGCCGAAACTGAAGATCTGCCTGGCCCATGGCGGCGGTAGTTTCCCCTACACCATTGGCCGCATCGAGCACGGCTTCAACATGCGTCCGGACCTGGTCGCCACCGATAACCCGGGCAATCCGCGCGATTACGTCAGGCAACTCTATTTCGATTCGTGGGTGGCCGATCCGCGTGCGCTGCAGTACCTGCTGGACACGGTCGGCACCGACCGGGTGATGCTGGGCACCGACTATCCGTTCCCGCTGGGCGAACAGGAACCGGGCGCGGGCATCGCCGCACTCGATCTGGACCCGGCCGGCCAGGCGCGCCTGTACCACGGCACCGCGCTGGAATGGCTGGGGCTGTCGGCGTCGAGGTTTGCATGACTATTCGTGCTCTTGTGGGAGCGACATAAGTCGCGACAGGCTATCGTTACGTTTTGATCGCGACTTACGTTGCTTCCACAACGCCCATTCTTCCCAATTGACTCGACCATGACCGAAGCGCTTTCCCGCACCCATGCCATCGCCCTCGACGCCGCGGATCCGCTGCGGCTGCTGCGCAACGAATTCCTGATCCCGAAATACAAGAACAACGACCAGATCTATTTCTGCGGCAACTCGCTGGGCTTGCAACCGCGTGCCGCACGCATGCACGTGCAGAAGGTCCTGGACAAGTGGGCCCATGAAGCCGTCGAAGGCCATTTCACCGGCGATGCGCAATGGATGACCTACCACGAGCAGGTGCGCGAACCGCTGGCGCGCGTGGTGGGCGCGCTGCCGGCCGAAGTGGTGGCGATGAACTCGCTGACCGCCAACCTGCACCTCATGATGGTCAGCTTCTATCGGCCAACGCGCGAGCGTCCGGCGATCCTGATCGAAGCCGGCGCCTTTCCCTCCGATCGGTATGCGGTCGAGTCGCAAATCCACTTCCATGGCTTCGATCCGGCAACCGACCTGGTCGAACTGGAGCCCGACCAGGAGGATGGCACCTTCTCGATGCAGGCGATCGAACGCGCCATCGCCGAGCACGGACCGCGCCTGGCCCTGATCCTGTGGCCTGGCATCCAGTACCGCACCGGGCAGGCCTTCGATCTTGCCGAAATCGCCCGCCTCGGCCATGCACAACAGGCCGTGGTCGGTTTCGATCTGGCCCACGCGGCGGGCAACCTGCCGTTGCAGTTGCACGACAGCGGCGCCGATTTCGCGGTCTGGTGCCATTACAAGTACATCAATGCGGGGCCGGGTGCGGTCGCCGGATGTTTCGTGCATGAGCGCCACGCGCATTCCGACCGGCCGCGATTCGCAGGCTGGTGGGGACATGAGAAAGAAAGCCGCTTCCGAATGGGCCCTGAGTTCGTGCCCACGCCCGGCGCCGACGGGTGGCAGTTGAGCAACCCGCCCATCCTGGGACTGGCGCCCTTGCTCGCCTCGCTGGAACTGTTCGACAAGGCCGGAGGCCTGCCCAGGCTGCGCGCCAAATCGGAAAAACTCACCGGCTTCCTCGAGGAGCTGATCCGCGCGCGCGTCTCCGACACCCTGCAGATCCTCACTCCCGCCGATCCGCAGCAGCGCGGCTGCCAGCTATCTCTGCGGGTCGTGGGCGGGCGCGAACGCGGACGGGAACTGTTCGATTACCTGCTGTCGGTGGGCACGATCGGCGACTGGCGCGAACCCGACGTGATCCGCATCTCGCCAACGCCGATGTACAACCGATTCATCGATGTGTACCGCTTCGTGGAAGAAGTGGAATCGTGGCGTGGCGTCTGAGGCGGTGAATTTGAGCACTGGACAATCCAAATCCATCACCCTCATCGGCGCCGGCCTAGCCGGCGCCCTGCTCGCCATCCTGCTTGCGCGCCGCGGCTGGCGCGTGGACGTATACGAGAAACGCGGTGATCCGCGGGTCAAGGGCTACGAGGGCGGACGCTCGATCAACCTCGCCCTGGCCGAACGCGGCCGCAATGCCCTGCGCCAGGCCGACGCCGACGAGACGGTGATGCGGCAGGCGGTGATGATGCGGGGGCGCATGGTCCATTTCCTCGACGGCCGCCAGCAGCTGCAGCGCTACGGACGCGACGACTCCGAAGTGATCTGGTCGATCCACCGCGGCGACCTCAACATCGCGTTGCTGGACCTGGCGGAACAGGCGGGCGCCCACCTTCATTTCCACAAGCGGTTGGACGACGTCGATTTCGATGCGCGCAAGGCCGGCTTCATCGACGACCGCGACGGTACGCGGCACGGCGTCGGCTTCGAGGCGCTGGTCGGCGCGGATGGCGCCGGTTCCTCGCTGCGGGCCGCGATGATGCGGCAGTCGGACCTTGGCGAACGCACCGAATTCCTCGGCCATTCCTACAAGGAACTGGAGATCCCGCCGAGCGAAGACGGCAGCTTCAAGATCGAACCCAACGCGCTGCATATCTGGCCACGCGGCCACTACATGTGCATCGCCCTGCCCAACGACGAGATGACCTTCACCGTCACCCTGTTCCTGCCCAACCAGGGTGACCCCAGCTTCGACACGATCAGGACCGGCGCCGATGCGATGGCGTTGTTCCAGCGCGACTTCGCCGATGCGGTGCCGCTGATCCCGGCACTGGAGCAGGATTGGGAGCGGAATCCGCCGGGCCTGCTGGCCACACTGTACCTGGATCGCTGGCATATCGACCGCCGCGCTGTCCTGCTCGGCGATGCCGCGCACGCGATGGTGCCGTTCCACGGCCAGGGCATGAACTGCGCGTTCGAGGATTGCGTCGTACTCGCCCGGAAACTGGAAGGGCATCCCGACATGGCCGAGGCTTTCGCCGCTTTCGTCGCCGAGCGCCAGCCCAACGCGCTGGCGATCCAGCACATGGCGCTGGAGAACTACCTGGAGATGCGCGATCGCGTGGACGACCCCGACTTCCTGCTGCAACGCGAGCTGGAGCGCGTGCTGCAGGAACGCCATCCCGGCCGCTTCGTGCCCCACTACACCATGGTCACCTTCATGCTGATCCCGTACGCGACGGCGCTTGAACGCAGCGAGATCCAACGGCAGATCCTGGTCGAAGCGACGCACGGCCTGGATTCGCTTGATGCGATCGACTGGGATGCGGTCGATGCCCGGGTGCTGGCGCGTCTTTCCGTGCTGGTGGATGTCGCCTAGATGGCAGCCAGCTTCCTGTTCTACGACCTGGAAACCTTCGGCAGCGATCCACGCCGTACCCGCATCGCCCAATTCGCGGCGATGCGCACCGATGCCGATCTGAATCCCGTCGAGGAACCGGTGAGCTTCTTCGTGCGCCCCGCCGATGATTTGCTGCCCTCGCCCGTGGCGACCCTGATCACCGGCATCACCCCGCAACATGCGCTGCGCGAAGGCGTGAACGAGGTCGAGGCCTTTGCGCGCATCGCCGAGGAGATGTCGCGGCCGGAAACCTGCACCCTGGGCTGGAATTCGCTGCGCTTCGACGATGAATTCGTACGCCACGGCCTGTTCCGCAATTTTTACGACCCGTACGAACGCGAATGGCGCGGCGGCAATTCGCGCTGGGACCTGCTGGACGTAATGCGCCTGGCGCATGCCTTGCGCCCGGAAGGCATCGTCTGGCCCCAGCGCGAAGATGGTGCCACCTCGTTTCGGCTCGAGCACCTGGCCCTGGCCAACGGCGTGCGCGAAGGCGACGCGCATGAGGCGTTGTCCGATGTGCTCGCCACCGTGGGCATGGCCCGCAAGTTCCGCGAAGCGCAACCGCGGCTGTGGGAATACGCGCTGAAGTTGCGCGACAAGAAGTTCGCCGCCGGTCTGCTCGACACCACTGCGATGGCGCCTGCGCTGCATATCTCCCAGCGCTATCCCGCCAGCAGATTGTGCGCTGCGCCGGTGCTGCCACTGGCACGGCATCCGCGTTTCGACAATCGGGTGATCGTGTTCGACCTGGAGGGCGATGCCGATGCCCTGCTGCAACTGGATGCGGAAGATATCGCCGACCGCCTGTACACGCCCGCGGCCGATCTTCCGCACGGCGAGAAACGCGTTCCCTTGAAGGAAGTGCACCTCAATCGCTCTCCGGCGCTGGTGGCGTGGTCGCATCTGCGCGAGGAGGATTTCCTGCGGCTGCAGATAGACCGCAGCGCTGTGGAAGCTTCCGCCGATCTCCTGCGTCCCTTTGCCGCGGGTCTAGCCGAGAAGGTGCGCCAGGTCTACGCCAGCGAACGCGCCCACGAGCCCTCCGACGCCGATGCCTCGATCTACGATGGTTTCATCGCCGACGGCGACAAGCGCCGGCTGGCGGAAGTCCGGGCCACGCCGCCCGAGCACCTGGACAAGCGCGAATTCGGCTTCAAGGATTCGCGCTTGCCGGAACTGCTGTTCCGCTACCGTGCCCGCAACTGGCCCGAGACCCTGTCGACCAGCGAGCATCTGCGCTGGGACGACTATCGTCGCGTGCGCCTGACTCGCGATGCGGGACTTTCGGAGCTGACCCTGGAAGGCTACTTCGCCGAGATCGCGGCTTTACGTCTGGCCAACACCGATGATGGTAACAAGCAGGTCCTGCTCGACCACTTGGACGCATGGGGCAACGATCTGCAAATTTCCTTGCGGGAATCGTAGGAGCGACGTAAGTCGCGACTGACATTCCATGAACGTTCCATCGCGACTTACATCGCTCCTACAATCGCCGATTGATTTGAGATGACGACTTATTTCTCTGACGCCAGTTTCAAGTTCCTCCGCGGCCTCGCGAAGAACAACGACAAGGCGTGGTTCGCCGCCCACAAGCAGCAGTACGAAGACCATGTACGCCGGCCTTTCCTGCGGCTGCTGGTGGACCTGCAGCCGGACCTGGCAAGTGTCAGCACGCACTTCCGTGCCGATCCCAAGACCGTGGGTGGATCGCTGTTCCGCATCTACCGCGACGCGCGTTTTTCCAACGACAAATCGCCGTACAAGGCCTGGCAAGGCGCCCGTCTGTACCACGAGCGCCGCAAGCAGGTGCCCGCGCCTTCGTTCTACCTGCACCTGCAGCCGGGCGAATGCTTCGTCGGCGCCGGCCTGTGGCATCCGGAACCGGACACCCAACGCCGCGTCCGCCAGTTCATCTTCGACAACCCCGGCAGCTGGAAAGCCGCCGCGCACGCGCCGAAATTCCGCAAGCGCTTCGAATTCGAGGAAAGCGA
>JAKFDG010000171.1:0-2133 GCA_036677285.1 Pseudoxanthomonas sp. | reverse complement strand
TCGAACTTCCCATAGACGAACGCGTCGAGGAATTCGGCCTTGCGGCCCATGATCTTGCGCGTGGCCGGATGGAATTCGGAGGCCGGCGTGTGGTTGGCGGTGAAGCCGGGGTTGTCGGTGGCGCGGTGGTAGACCTCGTCATACCAGCCTGCGGCGCTGACACGCGCGCCCCAGTTACCCGCGTTGAGATCCAGCTCGCTGAGCAGGTCCACGCGATTGGAAACCATGCCCTTGCCGAAGTTGTTGTCTCCGTCATCCTGGTTCAGATTGTTGGGACCGACCACGCCGCCAGGGCCGAAGGCGGTGCTGGCCAGGCCGGGGGCGCGGTCCTTCAGTCGCCACGCGGCGCTATACCGCACCGTGTTGTCCCATCGCAGCTTGATGTCGGGATTTCCGGTGTCGAATTCAAAGGCGTGGCTGGCATTGCAGCCCAGCAACGCGGCCGCCGCGAGCAGGCTCAGGCGGATCTTGGGTCTTGTCATGGTTTTTTGTCTCCTCACGTGGGTGAATCACGGCAAGCGCGAGGTTAGGAGTTCCGAATTCATTCGTAAAATGGTTTCGATCCATTCGTGAAATTCATTTGCTAAATACATCAAGGGTTAACCCGCATGCGATTCAATAAGCTCGACCTGAACCTGCTCGTCGCCCTGGACGCCATGCTCACCGAGCGCAGCATCAGCCGGGCAGCGGAGCGCCTGCACATCAGCCAATCGGCCACCAGCAACGCGCTGGCCCGGCTGCGCGAATATTTCGACGACGACTTGCTGGTCCAGGTCGGGCGCAAGATGGAGCTCACACCGCGTGCCGAGGCGCTGCGCGACCCGGTACGCGATGTGCTGGTGCGAGTGGACACGACGATCACGGCACAGCCGGAATTCATCGCGTCCCGTTCCGACCGGGAGTTCCGCATCCTTGTCTCCGACTTCACGATGGCCGTCCTGCTGCCGCATGCGTTGGCGCTGGCGCAGCGGCAGGGGAGCACAGTGCGTTTCCAGTTCCTGCAGCAAGTCGAGCAGCCTCAACGGGCGCTGGAACGCGGCGAGGCCGACTTGCTGGTGATGCCACGCGACTACTGCTCGCCCAATCACCCCATCGAGACCGTGTTCAGGGAGACTTTCACCTGCGTGGTCTGGCAGGAGAGCCGCATCGCGCGCGAGGGGCTGACCTTCGAGCGGTATGCCGCGGCGGGCCACGTCGTCATGCAGCCCCCGGGCACCAACCAGGGCTCTTTCGAAGTCTGGTTCATGCAGCGCCACGGTCTCTCGCGCAGGGTCGAGGTCTCGGCTTACAACTTCGCGTCCGCGACGCATCTGGTGGTCGGCACGGAACGCGTCGCGACCGTTCACACCCGCCTCGCGCGACAGGCACAGCGCGCATTGCCCATTCAGCTCATGCCGCCACCCATGCAAATGCCGGAAATGGAACAGGCCATGCAGTGGCACAAATACCGCACCACGGACCCCGGCATCGTGTGGCTGCGGCAGCTGCTCAAGGACGCTGCCCTAGAGATGGACCGCGCAGGCGGGGCGGTTAGTTAGGACAAGACTCCGCTGAACACATTCAGTGGAATGCCGATGCGCTGGATCTCGGCTCGCCCCGGTGCCAATGCGGTTTGGCTGTTGTGCACCCCTCAGAACGTATGGCGCACGCCCATCATCAAACCGGTCTGTCCCATGCCCGCTCCCACAGTGCCGCCCGCGCTCACCGAAGTGGCCGAGGCGCCCTTGTTCTTGATGCGGCCCACCATCGCGTAGACAGCCGTTCGCTTGGACAGCGAATACACGCTCCGGGCCACCAGCATGGTGGCATCGTTGGGACTGGCCTTGACGTCCATGCGCGAATACTCGGCGTCCAGCGTCAGCGCC
This sequence comes from Pseudoxanthomonas sp., assembly GCA_036677285.1. GTDB lineage: Bacteria > Pseudomonadota > Gammaproteobacteria > Xanthomonadales > Xanthomonadaceae > Pseudoxanthomonas_A. Next base: position 268 of record JAKFDG010000171.1, on the reverse strand, counting down.
GGCGTCAGCGGGTAGCTGGCGCCCACGTAGACCAGGTTCGATTCCAGCGGTGCCGCGTTGTCGCGCTCGCGGTGCAAGATGCCACCGCTGATCTTGGCCGGCCCCAGCTTCCCCCAGCCGCTGAGCACCGTGCGCTTGTCCGTGTGCGCGCTGCTGGTCATGCCAAAGGCCGCGCCCGGCCCTCCGCGCATGACGTCGTGGCTGACCGCGGCGCCCCAGTTGGCCGAGTCGTACTTGGCCAGCACCGTCCATTGACGGCAGGCTTTGC
>JAKFDG010000170.1:0-4014 GCA_036677285.1 Pseudoxanthomonas sp. | reverse complement strand
GGCAGCTCCTTGCGCAGCAGCACCGTCTGCTTGCCGGTCAGCACGGCGCGACTGGCGTCGGTCAGGCGCAGGCCGCCGTAGCCTTCCGCGTCCACCTCCAGCAGGCTGGCGGCGACCAACTGGCGGAACACGCCGCGCCACGACTTCGCATCCAGATCGACACCGATACCGTAAGTGCTGAGCTTGTCGTGGCCGAACTGCTGCACGCGCTCGCCTTCGCCGCCGCGTAGCACTTCGATCAGGTGGGCGACGCCGAAACGCTGGCCGGTGCGGTACACGCAACTCAAGGCTTTCTGCGCGGCCAGGGTCGCGTCCCACGTGGCGGCCGGTTGCAGGCAGTTGTCACAATTTCCGCAGGGCTTTGGATAGGGTTCGCCGAAGCCGGCCAGCAGCACCTGGCGCCGGCACTGCATCGATTCGCAATAGCCCAGCAACTGGTCCAGCTTGCGGCGTTCGAGCTGCTTGCGCTCCTCGCCGGCCTCGGACTGCTCGATCATCTGTTTGAGCAGGACCATGTCGCCCAGGCCGTAGCACAGCCAGGCCTCGGCCGGATCGCCATCGCGGCCGGCGCGGCCGGTTTCCTGGTAATAGCCTTCCAGCGACTTCGGCAGGTCCACGTGCGCGACGAAGCGCACGTCGGGCTTGTCGATGCCCATGCCGAAGGCGATCGTCGCCACCATCACCACGCCGTCCTCGCGCAGGAAACGGCGCTGGTTGCCGGAGCGCACTTCGGCATCGAGGCCGGCGTGATAGGGCAGGGCCTTGAAACCGTGCCCGGCCAGGAATTCCGCGGTCTGTTCCACCTTGCGCCGCGACAGGCAGTAGACGATGCCGGCCTCGTCGCGATGCGCACCGAGGAAATCCAGCAGCTGGCGCTTGCCGTTGTCCTTCTGCACCACGGTGTAGCGGATGTTGGGCCGGTCGAACGAACTGACGAAACGCTGCGCCTGTTCCAGCTGCAGACGCTCGGCGATCTCGCGCTGGGTAGGTGGGTCGGCGGTGGCGGTCAGCGCGATCCGCGGCACCTGTGGCCAGCGCTCATGCAGGATGGTGAGTTCGCGGTATTCGCGGCGGAAATCGTGGCCCCATTGCGAGACGCAATGCGCCTCGTCGATGGCGAACAGGGCGATGCGGCTGCGGTCCAGCAGGGACAGGAAGCGCGGCGTCAGCAGGCGTTCCGGGGCAACGTAGAGCAGGTCGATCTCGCCGGCCAGCAGGGCCTGTTCCACCCGCGCGGCGCTGGCGGCATCCAGCGAGGAATTCAGGAACTCGGCGCGCACGCCGAGCTGGCGCAGGGCTTCGACCTGGTCCTGCATCAGTGCGATCAACGGGGAGATCACGATGCCGGTGCCGTCGCGGACCAGCGCCGGCACCTGGTAGCACAGCGACTTGCCGCCGCCGGTGGGCATCAGCACCAGCGCGTCGTTGCCGGCGACGAGACTTTCGATGATCGCCTGCTGCGGGCCACGGAATTCGGCATGGCCGAAGATCCGTTGCAGCAGTTCATGGGGGGATTCGGACATGTGCATAGGTTAGCAGCGGGGGCCATGGACCCCGCAAAGAGAAACGCCCGGCGTGGCGCCGGGCGTTGGCTCACTGATGTATCAGGGAAGTCTCACTGCAGCAGCGAACGCAGCATCCAGGCGTATTTCTCGTGGGTCTGCAGGCGCTGGGTCAGCAGGTCCACGGACGGATCGTCGCCCGCGTCGTCGGCGGTCTTCAACACCTTGCGCGCGGTGCGGCACACCGCTTCGTTGCCGACCACCAGCTGGCGCACCATTTCGTGCCAGTCGGCGCTGTTGGTCAGGCCGGGCTCTTCGGCGATCGACGACAGGGCCACGAATTCGCGGTAGGAACCGGGGGCGTTGAAGCCCAACGCGCGGATGCGCTCGGCGATCTCGTCCAGTGCGGTCCACTCCTCGGTGTACTGGGTCATGAACATGTTGTGCAGCGAATTGAACATCGGCCCGGTGACGTTCCAGTGGAAGTTGTGGGTCTTCAGGTACAGGGTGTAGCTGTCGGCCAGGAAACGCGACAGGCCATCGGCGACTTTCTTGCGATCCCCCGTGCTGATCCCGATATCGATGTTGGGCGCGGTCGGCGCGGCGGCGGCCAGTTTGGCGGCTGCAGGCGAGGACGGCTTCGCAGCCTTGGGCTTGGTGCTCTTGGTCTTGGCCATCACGGCGCTCCTTTCAGGTGGGATAGGCGACAATAAGCAGATTAAACGATGTTGTGTAATTCGATGTTTCACAGCCCTTGATCGATGTCTGCTATCGAAGCCGAATCCCAGGACCTGCCCGCCGCACGCCGCGCCATCGATGGCGCGCTGACGCGTGATCGTGGGCGGCTTCATGGCTTGTGGTCGCGCTGGCAGGCCAAGCCGACAGATGGCGCGGCCCGGACGGCATTCGAGCAGGCCTTGTCCGCTTCCAACGCACGCGTGGTGGCGCGGGCCGGCTCCGCACCCGAGGTGACGCTGGACGAATCGCTGCCGATCGCGCGCGAGGCGGAAAAGATCGTCGAACTGATCCGCAAGCACCCGGTGGTGGTGATCGCGGGCGAGACCGGCTCCGGCAAGACCACCCAGCTTCCGAAACTCTGTCTTGCGGCCGGGCGTGGCGTGGCTGGCATGATCGGCTGCACCCAGCCGCGCCGGATCGCGGCGCGCGCGGTGGCGCGGCGCGTGGCGGAAGAACTCAAGACGCCGGTGGGCGGCGCGGTCGGTTTCCAGGTGCGCTTCAACGACCAGGTCGGCGACGACACCCGCATCAAGTTCATGACCGACGGCATCCTGCTGGCCGAGATCGCCTCCGACCGCTGGCTCTCGGCCTATGACACGATCATCGTCGACGAGGCCCACGAACGCAGCCTCAACATCGACTTTCTCCTCGGCTACCTCAAGCAGTTGCTGCGCAAGCGCCGCGACCTGAAGGTCATCGTCACTTCGGCGACCATCGATACCGAACGCTTCTCCCGGCATTTCGACGATGCGCCGGTGATCGATGTGGAAGGTCGCACCTTCCCGGTGGAAGTGCGCTACCGCCCGCTTGAAGGAGAAGGAGAGGAGCAAGGCGAACGCACCGTCAACGACGCCATCGTGGCCGCGATCGACGAGATCACCCGCCAGGATCCACGCGGCGACGTGTTGCTGTTCCTGTCCGGCGAGCGCGAGATCCGCGACGCGCACCAGGCGCTGGAGCGGCGCAAGTATCGCGAGACCGAGGTCACTCCGCTGTATGCGCGGTTGTCGGCGCGCGACCAGGACAGGGTCTTCAGCCCCGGACCCAAGCGACGACTCGTGCTCGCCACCAATGTCGCCGAGACGTCGCTGACCGTGCCGCGGATCAAGTACGTGGTCGATCCCGGCTATGCCCGGGTCAAGCGCTACAGCCCGCGACAGAAACTCGATCGCCTGCATATCGAACCGGTCTCGCAGGCCAGCGCCAACCAGCGCAAGGGGCGTTGCGGGCGCATTTCCGACGGCATCTGCTACCGGCTGTATGCCGAAGCCGATTTCCAGTCGCGTCCCGAATTCACCGATCCCGAGATCCGCCGTTCCAGCCTGGCCGGGGTGATCCTGCGCATGCTGTCGCTGGGCCTCGGGCGGATCGAGGATTTCCCGTTCCTGGAGCCACCCGACGAGCGCGCCATCGCCGACGGCTGGCAGCAGCTCGGCGAACTCGGTGCCGTCGATAAAGATCGCAAGCTCACCACCACCGGCAAGCAGATGTCCCGCTTGCCGGTGGACGTCAAGCTTGCGCGCATGCTCGTTGCCGCGCATGCGAACGCCTCGCTGCGCGAGATGACCGTGATCGCTTCCTTCCTGGGGATACAGGATCCGCGCGAGCGCCCGCCCGAAGCGCGCGAGGCCGCCGACAATGCGCATGCCAAGTTCACCGATCCAAGATCCGAATTCGTCGGAATCCTCAAGCTGTGGCAGGCCTATCGCAATGCGCACGAGGAACTGACCCAGTCGAAGCTGCGCGACTGGTGCGAGCGTCATTTCCTCGGCTT